>RFTR01000008.1 GCA_009923345.1 Betaproteobacteria bacterium | reverse complement strand
TTAACTGTATATGGAAATGGAATGGGTTTATTCAATGGGCTCTGCAACACATTGGAGGGGGTGGCCAGACTTTCTGGCGGCTTCTAGCACCTGATCGACCTTGGTGGCGGCGACGTCTTTGCTATAGACACCGCAGACACCTTTGCCGTCCAAATGGATTTTGAGCATGATTTGGGTGGCACTTTCGCGATCTTTACTGAAAAACTCCTGCAACACCATCACCACGAACTCCATCGGGGTGAAATCATCGTTGAGCATCAGAACCTGGAACATTTGAGGTGGTTTGGTCCGTTGGGTGCGTCTTTCTAGGACGACTGAATTGCCGTCATCGCGGTCTGGAAGCTGAACTTTCGGGGTCGGATTCTTGGTTGCCATAGGTTCATTCTATCGGGGGAAAATCCGAAAAATCCGGATTTGCATAGGGTTTTGGCACTGCGGGAGGCTTAGGTAGGAAATTATGGGTGGGGTTTGCTTTACAGTGAGGCTATGAGACGACTTTTATCGATTGCCTTTTTCTTATTTTGGTGCGTAGTTTCTGGTGCACAAGACCAACCACAGACGCAATTACCCCGAATCAAATTGCAATTAGGTATGTACCAAATCGAATCCCAAGTCGCCCAAACGCCTGAGCAACGCAGCATTGGCCTGATGTTTCGCAGCGAGATGCCGGCACATGAAGGCATGTTGTTCGTGTTCGAGCAACCCAGCACCCAGTGCTTTTGGATGAAAAACACCTTGCTACCACTGACTGCTGCTTTTGTGGCGGATGACGGAACCATCGTCAACTTGGCCGATATGAAGCCCCAATCCACAGATTCCCATTGCTCGGCCAAACCCGTGCGGTTTGTGCTGGAAATGCACCAAGGTTGGTTTGCTAAAAAGGGGTTTAAAGCTGGAAATAAGCTGGTAGGCTCACCATTTAAACCTTAAGAACCGTTGGAGGCAGCAGGTTTTTCATGCGCTCAGCTAGAATGAAATTATTCTTTTACTGAGGAAATGACATGATAGGCAATATTTTGAAATCTTTGCTCTACACAGTGATAGCGGGTTTTGTCCTTCTCATCATCATTGTGTTGCTGGCTGGACAGCCAACTGTGTATGACCACGCATGGGGTGCATTCATCATGCGCTGGTTGCATGTGGTGTCTGGCGTGATGTGGATCGGTCTGCTTTGGTATTTCAACTTTGTACAAATACCCTCCATGCCAAAAATTCCTGATGAACAAAAGCCAGCCATAGGTAAAGTAATTGCCCCTGCTGCCTTGTTCTGGTTCCGTTATGCGGCATTGGCGACAGTTGCCACCGGCGTACTGGTGGCGTGGATGAATGGCTACATCGGACAAGCACTTACCCTTAACCCGCCTTTCATAGCTATCGGTATTGGTATGTGGATTGCCCTAGTTATGGCTTTCAATGTTTGGTTCATCATTTGGCCGAATCAACAGAAAGCCCTTGGAATGGTAGAAGTTACCCCAGAAGACAAAGCCGCCGCTGCTAAAACCGCTATGCAGACATCACGCATCAATACCATGCTGTCTATCCCCATGCTTTTCATGATGGTGGCTCAACAAAACGGTGGACTTTGATAAAAAATAAGACTGCCAATTTATTTAGGGTGTTCTTATCAAAAGCACTGGTTTTACCGGTGCTTTTTTATTGTTTGGTGCCTACAACCGAAAGATCAACTAGGCCATCTGACAAAGTTGCTTGAACAGATTGGCCAGCTTTTGTTTGGTTCACAGAGCTTATAGCATCACCTTTTTCGTCGCTTAGCCAGGCAAATCCTCTTTCAAGTACCAACCTAGGGTTTAGTAACCCTAACCGAAGCTGTGAGCGTTGGACCCGTTGCTGGCTGTTTTGAAAGGTTTGCCCCAAAGCGCGCTCAAGGTGCGCCTTTTTGTTGAGTAAGTCGTGCTGGCATGCTTGGGTAATTGAAGCCATACGTTGGTGCATCGACTGTTTAATACGGGTCACCCTCAATAACTGTTTAGTTATAGCCTGGGATGGCCTGCCGATACGAGATTGCGCAAGATCAAGCCTTTGAGCGCTCTTGTCGATCTGGCGCTGCAATAGGTTTTGCATAAGTTCTTGAAAGCCCGTCACCTGGTGGGCTAAATCAGCCTGCGAAATCGCGCACAACTCCGCGGCCGCGGTAGGTGTGGGGGCCCGTAAATCAGCACAAAAATCGGCGATGGTGAAGTCGGTTTCATGCCCCACCCCGCTGATCACTGGGACCGAACAGGCCACGATGGCACGAGCGAGCTGTTCGTCGTTGAAAGCCCATAGGTCTTCTAAAGAGCCACCCCCTCGCACCAGCAAAATAACGTCGATTTCGGGCTTTGCACTTAAGGCTTGAAGTGCTTGCAACAAGGAAGCTGGTGCATCCGCGCCCTGCACCAAAGCGGGCGATAGAACCACAGGAATGTGCGGCACCCGTCTTTGCAATGCGGTTGCCACATCATGAAGCGCCGCTGCGCCCAATGACGTCACGATACCGATGGCGCGGGGTCGTTCAGGAATCGGACGTTTTCTGTCTGCATTGAAAAGCCCCTCAGCTTCCAGTTGGGCTTTGAGTTTGAGAAATTGCTCAAACCAAGTTCCTTGGCCGGTGGTGCGCATACTCTCCACTACCAGTTGCAATTCACCTCTAGGCTCATACACACCTAAACGGCCAAAGACTTCGACGCTTTGACCATCCTTGGGCGCAAAGTTCAACATTTGGGCTGAGCGCTTGAACATGGCACAGCGCAACTGTCCCTGTGGGTCTTTCAAGGTGAAATAGCAGTGCCCGCTACTTGCACGGGTAAAGCCAGAAATCTCGCCCCGAACAGCAATGGGATTGAAGCGAGCCTCTATGGCGTCAGCAATGGCGCGGCATAAAACGCCAACGCCCCAAATGCGGGGCGTCAATTCTGCGGTTTCAAGTGAATTCATTGTGGGACATAATTAAAACAACGCGATTTACTTGGAGTTTTCATTGCTAGCGATCATACAAGCGGCTGGTTGGCCGATATGGCCCTTACTGGCCTGTTCTGTAGTGGCTTTGGCTCTGGTCATCGAACGTTTTTTCAGCTTGCGTAGGCAGTTAATAGCCCCCGATGGCCTTCTTGAACAAGCCATTACCGCATCACAAAAGTCATTACCCAGCGCCGACGTAACAGCCCAATTACGCGAGCATTCCGCCTTAGGAAAAGTTTTGGCAAGCGGTTGGCAAACCTTATTCGCACATCCCACTATCAGCGACTCAGATTTGCGCTCCAGTATGGAGATCGCTGGGCGTGAAGTTGCACATTCGCTAGAAAAGCACTTGGTGACTTTAGGCACCATAGCTTCTGCCGCCCCCCTACTCGGCTTGCTTGGAACGGTGATTGGCATGATCGATATTTTTGGCTCGCAAGCACCTGGCACTACCAACCCCGCGCAACTTGCCCAAGGCATTTCCATGGCGCTCTACAACACTGCCTTTGGCTTGATCGTGGCGATTCCTGCTCTGATGTTCTGGCGGTATTTCAAAGGTAAAGTAGACGCCTATTTGTTGGAGCTAGAAACCACCTCAGAGCAGTTTTTGCGCCATTTGATGGTATTGCGTGGCTCGATCAAACGCTGAGGTGAACGCATGAAATTTCGCCGCTCCACCGCTTCTGAGCCAGAAATCAACCTGATCCCCTTTATCGATGTGTTGTTGGTAGTGCTCATCTTTTTGATGCTTTCCACCACCTACAGCAAATTCACCGAGATGGAATTGAATTTACCCGTCGCCAATGCCGCACCTCAAAAAGAGCGCCCCAAGGAAATCGTTGTGTCTGTCAGTGCGGATGGCCAATTCAGCGTGAACCATGTGGTGGTCAATGGGCGTGATGTGCAAAGTATCAGCAATGCTTTAGCGCAGGCCACGCAGACCGTAAATGATCCCATGGTGGTGGTTAGCGCTGACGCGCAGTCCACCCACCAATCGGTGATGATGGTGATGGAGGCTGCACGCCGTAACCAACTCAACCAGTTGACGTTTGCAGCCCAAGCGCCTGGCGGTCAGTCCAAGTAACGCTTGGCAAGCCTGACCTCACCTATGCCAGACTTTCGCCTTGCGCTTGAACAGGCATGGCTTAAAAAGGGACTGATATCCCGTGTTTTATGGCCCGTAAGCCTCATCTATGGCTTGCTGTTTGGGCTCAGGAAATTACTTTACCGTTTGGGCGTTTTCCGTTCCCAACAATTGCCAGTTCCTGTCATCGTGGTGGGCAATGTGTATGTTGGAGGGGTTGGCAAAACCCCTTTGGTCATTGCCTTGGTGCAGCAATTAACTGCAAGCGGTTTAAATGTTGGCGTTTTGTCTCGCGGATATGGTCGCTCCGGCGAGGGCTCTCTATCGGTCACACCACAAAGTTTGGCGACGGAAGTCGGTGATGAGCCGTTGCTGATTGCACGGGCTTGCCAGGTTCCTGTGTTTGTTGGGAAAAACAGATTTGAAGCGGGCCTCGAATTACTGGCGCAAAACCCACAAACGCAATTGATCGTTTGTGACGACGGCTTGCAGCACTTTGGGTTGGTGAACGATTTGGCGCTTTGCGTTTTTGACGAGCGCGGGCTTGGCAATGGATGGCTTTTGCCTGCTGGACCCTTACGCGAAGCCTGGCCAGTTCATAGTTCAGGTTATTCACACGTCATTACTGTGTTGACCTCAAACTACGCGAAACACAACCCTCAAACGAACCAACAGCAAGAACAACCTCAATCGCTAAAACAGCTAACCGTTGACTTTGTGGTACCCCGCGTGCTAGCTGACTTTGCCCATCAAGCTGATGGCACGATCCAAACTCTTTCAAGTTTTCGAGGTCAAAAGATGCAAGCCTTGGCTGGTATTGGCAAACCGGAAGCCTTTTTCGATATGCTGACCGCGCAAGGCATCGGTTTATCAGTTACCCAAGCCTTGGCAGACCATGAAGACATGCATTCGGTTCGAATTGACCCTGCAATGGGTGCCGTTTTATGTACCGAAAAAGATGCCGTCAAACTCTGGAACTACCTGCCAACAGCCTGGGCGGTTCCACTCGTGACGGAAATTCCTGAAGAGTTATTCAACAGCATCTTGGCGCATATTGGTCCAAAGTTATCATCTGGCTATGGACATCAAACTACTTGAATTACTCGTCTGCCCTGTGACCAAAGGCACCCTGGACTACAAACGCGAAACCCAAGAACTGGTTTCGCGCAGCGCACGATTGGCCTACCCTATCCGCGACGGCATCCCTGTTTTATTAGAAAACGAAGCGCGTGCATTGACAGACCAAGAGCTTGAGGCTTCTTGAGCTTTTTTTAACCACATCCCCATGACTTTCACTGTCTTGATTCCCGCGAGGATGGCGTCTTCTCGGCTTCCCGACAAACCTTTGGCTGATTTGGCGGGTATCCCCATGGTTGTGCGTGTTGCGCATCAGGCCCATGCTTCCACAGCAAGCCGCGTGGTGGTGGCGACGGATGACGAGCGAGTAAGGTCTGCCTGCGCGTTGCATGGCGTAGAAGCCATCATGACGCGCTCAGACCACATCAGCGGGAGCGATCGCTTAGCAGAGGCTTGTGAAATCTTGCAACTTCAAGAACAAGATATTGTTGTCAATGTGCAGGGTGATGAGCCTTTGATCTCCCCTGAATCCATCGATGCGGTGGCGCAATTGCTGGCTAAGCGCGACGACTGCAGTATGAGCACTTTGGCCCATGCCATAGACAATGTCGAAGAATTTGCAAGCCCCCACGTAGTCAAAGTCGTGCTCGACGCACGCGACACGGCTCTGTATTTCAGTCGTGCTCCCATCGCTTGGTGGCGTGACGGATTTAATGAGGGAATCAGCAAGTTACCCAGTCCCGCTCCGCTTCGCCATGTGGGTTTGTATGCCTACCGCGTTCAGTTTTTGCAGTTGTTTCCTCAACTTCAACCAGCTCCGCTAGAAATGCGGGAGTCACTGGAGCAACTACGCGCACTTTGGCACGGCTATCGCATTGCTGTCCATATCTCTGAAGAAGCGCCAGGACCCGGAATCGATACACCCGAAGATTTAGCCCGTGTCAGACGCTTTTACGAGGGCAAGCCGTAAGACTTTCTAGGGTCATGCCGTGCTATTCTCGGAAACAGACTAAAAATGATTTGATCCGAGGAAAAAAGCATGAGACTCATCTTGTTAGGCGCGCCCGGCGCTGGCAAAGGCACGCAAGCAACATTCATTTGCCAAAAGTACGGAATCCCGCAAATTTCTACGGGTGATATGCTCCGCGCAGCTGTGAAAACTGGTTCTCCAATGGGCTTAGCTGCCAAAAAAGTTATGGATTCCGGCGGATTGGTCAGCGATGAGATCATCATCGGGCTAGTCAAAGAACGTATCGCCCAGGACGATTGCGCCAAGGGATTTCTGTTTGACGGTTTCCCCAGAACCATTCCGCAAGCCGACGCGATGAAAAATTCTGGCGTGGTGCTTGACTATGTTTTGGAAATAGACGTCCCCTTTGACGCCATCATTGACCGTATGAGTGGTCGCCGTGTACACGTCGCTAGCGGCCGCACTTACCACGTGACTTTCAATCCACCTAAGGTTTCCGGCGTGGACGACGTCACCGGCGAAGCATTGATTCAGCGCGATGACGACAAAGAGGAAACAGTCAAAAAGCGCTTAGACGTCTACAGTGCTCAAACCCGTCCCTTGGTGGATTACTACTCAGGATGGGCCCAGAAAGATCCCGCTACTGCCCCTCACTACCGTCGTATCAGCGGTACGGGCACGGTCGATGAAATAAAAAATCGCGCCTTTGAGGCTTTGTCGAAATAAAGCCCGACTACTGATTAAACCTTTAAAAGTCTTTTTACAAGACGGCTAACTAGTTTTCGCTGCGCGCTAACAGCCCAAGCATCATTGCCACACGTCCTTGCACAGGGCTTAGTTTGTCCAAGGAAGGAATGTTTGGGTGTTTAGCTGGATCCGACACCCCGTAAGCACAGCGTGAAGTTCTCGCCACCCATAGCCCAGCTTTTTGAGCTTCCATCAGTGCTAGCTCAAGACCGTGACTCAAAGTACCGCTGCCTGTACCGGCAACAACTATTCCAGCAACCCTTGAATTTTGATTGGCATTGGCACTGGAAATGTCATTGGAGTTGGGTTGAGAGCCAGGCTTTAATAGTTCATTAGCATCAAGCAAGTTTCTGACTAACTGCCCGTCCTCCCCCGCATGGTTAAAAATTAACTCTACCCTTGGCCAATGTTGGGTTTTTAAAACTTTCTCAACAGTTGGTAATGGCCAATCTATTTGTCCAATAGGTGAGTGTTCTGCGAGAGCCTTTTCCGAATGCGACGCAAAGGCCTTAGCCCGGTCACTGAAGATTTTCTGCACCCCAATTCCAAAGTGCACTTCGCCCGCACACACAAGGTGCACTCCGTTATCTTGATTCTTCAACACCCAATCGAACGCGTCTTGTAGGTTTTTGGAGCCATCACTTTGGGGCACATTGGCAGGAAACATTGCGCAAGTCATAGCGACTGGCTTTGTAGGTTGCAAAACCGCTTGCAAGAAAAAGGCGGTTTCTTCCAAAGTATCTGTGCCATGCGTCACGATCAGGCCTACCACATCGTTTTGGCTAAGCCAGAAGTGACATCTCTCGAGCAACGCCTGCCAGTGGCTAAATTGCATGTCCTTGCTATCGATATTGCAAACCTGTTCTTGAATCAGCGCGACACCGTGTGCGACTAGGTTTTGGGTTAACTGATTGACTCCGAGTTGGCCAGACACGTAATTGTTAGGCTTGGATATATCCTCCGCGACACCTGCAATCGTGCCGCCTGTGGCCAAAACCACAACTTTTTGATCTTTTTTTACATCCATCTCTTGCCAAACTCAAATAACTGGTTAAAAATACAGTTACTGGATGCCTAAACAGGCATTGCAACCAAACCCCATTGTGCATGGAGAAGTAACGATGTCAGATTTACCGAAACTCACCGCCAGGCAGCAGCAAATTCTGGAGCTCATCCAATCGGCTATCGCCAACACGGGCTCGCCTCCCACACGCGCTGAAATCGCTAATGAGCTCGGCTTCAAATCTGCCAATGCGGCTGAAGAGCATTTGCAAGCCTTGGCCCGCAAAGGCGCTATCGAGTTGGTCAGTGGCACTTCGCGTGGGATACGTCTCAAATCACACAACCGTGCACATTCCGCCTCAGGTTTTACCGAGCAGTTGTCAGAAAAAATGAGCCAGTTTCAACAAAGCCTGCTCTTGCCTTTGATTGGCCGAGTCGCCGCTGGTTCACCCATTTTGGCGCAAGAACACATCGACCAAAGCTACCTCATCCAGAGCAGCTTGTTTGACCGTAAAGCTGACTACCTTTTGCGTGTACGCGGCATGTCCATGCGAGACGCCGGAATCATGGATGGCGACTTGTTAGCCGTTCAATCCACCCGCGAGGCGAAAAACGGCCAAATTGTGGTGGCACGCTTGGGCGATGACGTCACTGTGAAAAGGTTTGAACGTAAATCAGACCGCATTGAGTTGCACGCCGAAAACCCAGACTTTAAAACCATCATCGTGCAAAACGACGAACCTTTTGAAATCGAAGGCTTGGCTGTTGGCCTTATTCGTAATAATTTTCTGATGTAAAGAGAGCACCCCATGAACATCGCCTTGTTTAGCGCTTACCGCTTACTTAACCCCCTCAACTCTTCCGTTCGCAGTTTTATGCCTGCGCCAACCATGCAAAGTTCGCCTGCCTTTGGAACAAACATCCCTCTTCGCGTTGCACGCGTCATGGAAGCCCAACAAAACCGCCAAAGCGCTGGTCGTATGGTGATATCTGGCCGCATGGCTGATGTGTGCGCTGAACTCGACCGATTAGCAGAGTTCGAAAACAGACACTAAGCCCTTGCCCCTGGGTAGCAAGGCACAATTGGGGGATGAACATCATCATCCTTGACGACTACCAAGACGTCGTTAGAAAACTCAATTGCTCCAATAAATTAGAAGCCTATCCGGCCAAGGTTTTCACCAACACGATTAAAGGTGTTGGTCAGTTGTCAGTCCGACTCAAAGACGCTGAAATCTTGGTGTTGATCCGTGAACGCACGCACATCACGCGCCAACTGATTGAAAAACTGCCTAAGCTCAAAATGATTTCGCAAACTGGCAAGATCGGTAGCCACGTGGATGTCACCGCGTGCACAGAACGCGGCATTGTGGTGGCGGAAGGCGCCGGCTCTCCCGTTGCCCCTGCAGAAATGACATGGGCCCTGATCATGGCTGCTATGCGCCGCCTACCCCAATACATCAACAACCTCAAACACGGTGCTTGGCAACAATCGGGTTTGAAATCTAGCGCCATGCCTACCAACTTTGCCTTAGGCCAAGTTTTGAAAGGAAAAACCTTGGGCATTTGGGGTTACGGAAAAATTGGTCAGCTATTGGCGGGTTATGGCAAAGCTTTTGGAATGCGGGTGTTGCTTTGGGGAAGCGAAGCATCGCGTGCCCTAGCTGTGCAACATGGGTTCGGAGCAGCAGCAACCCGAGAGGAGTTTTTTAGCCAATCCGACATCTTGAGCTTGCACCTTCGTTTGAATGACAGCACCCGAGGCATCGTCACGTTAGCAGACCTTCAAGTCATGAAAACTACGGCATTGCTTGTGAACACATCGCGCGCCGAACTATTGGCTCCAGACGCATTGCTCGCTGGGCTCAACCGAGGTCGACCCGGTATGGCGGCCATAGACGTATTCGAGAGCGAACCCATCTTGCAAGGCCATGCCTTATTGCGTTTAGAAAACTGCATTTGCACCCCGCATATTGGCTATGTAGAACAAGAAAGTTACGAGCTGTACTTTGGAACTGCGTTTGACAACGTGGTCAATTTCATCAAAGGTACCCCAACCAATATCGTCAACCCCGGCGCATTACAAGTTCGCAGATAAAAAGAGATGCATCGTCTCTCGCCTGCGCTTTTGTGGTGCCTTTTGTTTGGCAACGCCGTCATTGGGTTCGGCGTTCTGATGGTCCCTGGCGCACTGAACGACATTAGCCATAACTTGGGCGTCAGCATTTCAGCTGCCGGCGGATTAATCACCGCGGGCTCTATTTTGATGTGCTTAAGCGCCCCAGTATTTGCATCTGTGCTTGGAACCTATGACAGGCGTAAGTTGTTGGCGCTGGTCATGCTTTGGTACGGGGTCATGCATGCGGTTTGCTTGGTCATGCCTGATTACGAGCATATTTTGTGGTTTCGGGTCATCGCCATGTTGGCCCCAGCCATCTTTACCCCCCAAGCGGCAGCGTGTATTGGCCAATTGGCCGAACCCCAGGCGCGTGGCCGCGCTATCACTTTTATTTTTTTAGGTTGGTCGATTTCCTCTGTCTTTGGAATGCCCATTGCGGCTTGGTTGAGTGAGGTCTACGGTTGGCGAAGCGTATTTGCTTTGTTGTCAGTTTTGTCATTGATCAGTGCGGCATGGGTATGGGGGGTTCTTCCTGACAAAATCGCGCCGCCTGTTATGACGCTCGCCGCATGGCGCGAAACATTCAACAGCAAACCCTTGGTGCTGACGCTGCTTGTCACCGTGATCAGCGCAAGCGGCCAGTTTTTTTTGACAGCCTACTTTGCGCCCTATTTCAAACTCACGCTTTTAACCACGCCGGATGAACTGAGTTTGTTGCTGGGCTGGTTTGGTGCCTGCGGCCTATTTGGAAATGTGATGTTGTCACGTCACGTGGACCGTTTTGGCGCTGACAAGGCAGTTACTTTTAGTTTGTTACTTATCTCGATCAGCATGGTCTGCTGGACGTTTGGCAGTAATTTCTACTCGGCACTTTTAGTCATGACGCCATGGGGTTTGGGGATGTTTGCCTGCAACTCTGCGCAACAAGCGCGTTTGGTCCATATCGAACCCAAACTTTCTGCTGGTTCCGTAGCGCTCAACACCTCTTCTATATATTTGGGCCAAGCGGTAGGTTCAGCAGGTGGCGGGTGGTTAATCGCCCATGGACGCATGGACCAGTTGCATTGGTTTGCCTTTGGTGGCGTCTTGTTGGCGATAGCAACCAGCCTGTTGGCTGCGCATGCCACACGTCGTTTTAGGAAATTTCTTTAAACCCAAAACTGGCCTTGTTCTCGGTTATCGGACAAGAAGGGCTCAGCGATAATTCCGTTATGAAACCTATTTTTCAAACAGTTGGCGTTGTTGGGACTGGCGCTATGGGTCAAGGGATCGCCCAAATCGCAGCCCAGGCCGGCAGTCTTGTCAAACTCTATGACGTGCAATCGGAGGCCGTAGCCAAAGCTTCCAAAAATATTCAACAGCAATGGGACAAACTGCTGGAAAAAAACCGCTTTACCGCAGAGCAGGTCACGCAATTCAAAGCCAATCTTCAAAGTGCCGAGCAGTTAAACGACTTGAATGACTGCGATTTGGTGATTGAAGCCATTGTTGAACGCTTAGACGTCAAGAAGTCTTTCTTTGCTGAACTCGAACAATTAGTGGGCCCTAGCGCAGTGCTGGTCACCAATACATCCTCCCTTTCAGTCACAGCAATCGCTGCAGCCCTCAAGCGCCCAGAGCAATTCGCGGGGTATCACTTCTTCAACCCCGTTCCTCTGATGAAAGTAGTGGAAGTCATTGCCGGTCTCAAAACCAGCCCCGGCGTTTGCTCGGCATTGAGCGACTATGCCAAGCAAATGGGCCACAAAGCGGTTAATGCCCAAGACACACCGGGTTTCATCGTGAACCATGCGGGGCGCGGTTACGGCACGGAAGCGCTGCGTATTGTGTCTGAAGGCATTGCAGATTTCGCCACTATTGACCGCATTTTGAAAGACCAAGCTGGTTTCAAACTCGGGCCCTTTGAGCTTATGGACCTAACTGCCCTGGATGTCTCGCATCCAGTCATGGAATCCATTTACCAGCAGTACTACGAAGAGCCTCGCTACCGTCCAAGTGTTATCACCGCACAAAGATTAGCTGGTGGTGTGCTCGGCAAAAAAGTTTCTGATGGTTTCTACAAGTACGAGAACGGGGTAGCGCAAATCCCCGCTGAACTACCCATCCCCGAAGTCCACGAAATGCCGCCAGTTTGGGTATCAACCCGCGCGGTAAGACGTGCTGAACTGCTGCAACTTCTCAAGAACTTGGGCGCCAAGATAGAAACAGGTGCCTCTCCTTCTGCGCAAGCCCTGTCCATCGTGGCGCCACTGGGCTTTGATGTCACTACCGTTGCAATAGTCGAGCGTCTAGATCCTGCGCGCACGATCGGCATTGATTTTTTAATCGACGACAAGTTGACCAAGCGCCGCGTGCTTGCCACCAACCCCGCGACACGTGTTGATATGCGCGAAGCAGCGCACTCATTGTTTGCACGCGACGGTAAAGCCGTTAGCGTTATCCGCGACAGTGGCGGGTTTGTGACCCAGCGGGTCGTTGCCAATATCGTCAATATTGCCTGCGATATTTGCCAGCAAGGCATTTGCAGCCCCCAAGATTTAGAGACTGCAGTGACTTTAGGTTTGGGATATCCGATGGGCCCTTTGGCTATGGGTGATTTGTATGGACCCACAGAAATTCTGGAAGTACTTTTCAATGTGCAAACCGTTTATGGTGACCCACGCTATCGCCCTAGCCCATGGCTGCGCCGTCGCGGCGCCATTGGTTTGAGTTTGACCCACGTCGAGCAATAAATGATTGGGCAACTCAAAAGTGCAGTGCACGGCCAAACACTGGTTTTGACCATCTCCAACCCAACGCTTCGCAATGCCTTAGGTCCTGAAATCTATACCGCTGGCATCGAAGCTTTGAATGCCGCCGAAAGCAATCCTGAAATACGTAGCGTCATCATCACGGGTGAAGGCGCACACTTTTGTGCAGGCGGAAATCTGCAACGCTTATTGGCTAACCGTGAACAACCCAAGGAAGTTCAAGCGCAAAGCATTGATGGGTTGCATACCTGGATGGAGGCTATTCACACCTTTCCCAAACCCGTCATTGCTGCGGTCGAAGGCGCTGCCGCGGGTGCAGGTTTCTCCTTAGTGTTGATGTGCGATCTGGTTGTAGCTGCAAGGGACAGTATTTTTGTCATGGCTTACAGCAGTATTGCTTTGTCTCCTGATGGAGGCGGTAGTTGGAATTTGTCTCACACCTTACCTCGCCAATTAGCCGCAGAACTCATGCTGTTGGGCGAGCGAATTAGCGCTGAACGCCTGCATGCTCTAGGTAGCGTGAACCGTCTGGTGGAATCGGGAACCGCTTTGACACAGGCACTAGATTTGACTGAACAAATCAATGCGCGTGCGCCCAATGCCATGCAAAGCATCAAAGAGTTGATCAATGATGCAGCGACCCAGAGCCTCCATATCCAATTAACCCAAGAACGCGACCACTTTGTAAAAAACTTACACCACGCTAACGCGGGGGTTGGTATTTCCGCCTTTTTGAACAAAGAAAAACCCATTTATAAATAAGCCCACCCCCGTATTTACGCTAGGGTCGCTTCGTACAAGCGGTCTCCCCCGCGACAATTTATCAATTTGAGGTCACACACAAGACAGGCTATGGAAGAACCCATTCTTACTATCGACGAACGCGAGTCAATCAACGCTGGCCGTTGGTTCTCATCCCTTTCACCTTCACTTAGACACGACATTCTTAGATGCGCTTACGTCAAACGATGCAAAGACGGCGATTTGATCGCGGCGCGTGGAGACCCGCCCGAAGAGTGGATGGCGTGCGCCAAAGGTGCAGTGCGGGTGAGTTCGACATCGCTGTCTGGCAAGCAAATTACTTTCACCTACGTGGAACCAGGCATCTGGTTTGGCGACGTGGCTATCTTGGACGGCGATCGCCGAACCCACGATGTTTACGCGCATGGCGAGACAACAATTTTGTGCGTTGCAAAAGCCGACTTTCAAAAAATACTCAGCCAACACGTCGAGTTTTACGAGGCCATGTTGCGCTTACAAGCCAGACGCATTCGCCAATTGTTTGGCTTGGTGGAAGATCTCAACACCCTGCCTCTGCGTTCGCGCTTGGCCAAGCAGTTATTGCATCTCGTGCGCAGTTACGGAGTACCTTCGCTCTCAAACGGCGAGGAAATTCGTATCGGTCTGCATTTAGCGCAAGAAGAACTGGCTCAGCTGTTGGGAGCGTCGCGCCAACGTGTCAACCAAGAGCTCAAAGCCATGGAGCGCGAAGACGCGATTCGGATCGAGCCAGGTGGCTTGGTCATTCGCAACCGCGATGCTCTTTTGCGTATCAGCGAAGCCGACCATTGAAAGGCATCTTTTAAATGAGTCGCTACGAGAACTTCGAAGGCACTAAGGCAGTTAGTGGCGCGCACCAGTTTGATGAATCAGCTTTCCAAGCTTGGCTGAGCCAACATTTGCCTGGTTTCAAAGGCCCGTTGACCGTAGAAATGTTCAAAGGCGGGCAATCCAATCCCACCTACAAACTCGTTACACCGTCGCAAAGTTATGTGATGCGTGCCAAGCCTGGTCCTGTTGCCAAACTGTTGCCTTCTGCGCATGCGGTCGAGCGTGAATTTAAAGTCATGCAAGGCTTGCAAAACACCGATGTGCCCGTCGCCAAAATGCATGTGTTGTGTGAAGACGAGTCTGTCATTGGTCGTGCGTTCTATGTGATGGAGTTTGTCCAAGGCCGTGTTTTATGGGATCAGACTTTGCCTGACTTGAGCAATGCGCAACGTGCTGGTATTTACGACGAAATGAACCGAGTCATTTCAGCGCTTCACACAGTCGCGTACAAAGACTGCGGCTTGGCGGATTACGGCAAACCTGGCAATTACTTCGAGCGTCAAATTGGTCGCTGGAGTAAGCAATATGTTGCGTCTGAAACCCAAACCATCGCAGAAATGAACAACCTGATGCAATGGTTGCCAGCGAATATGCCTGCAAGCGCTTTGGATGCTTCTAAAGTCAGCATCGTGCATGGCGACTACCGCTTGGATAACCTGATGTTCCATCCCACCGACAACAAAGTGATGGCCGTGTTGGATTGGGAACTCTCGACCATTGGCCATCCTTTGGCCGACTTCAGTTACCACTGTATGGCGTGGCACATACCGCCAGGCACTTTTAGAGGCATTGGCGGTGTTGATGTTGCTGCTATTGGCATCCCCACTGAATCTGAATACATCCACAAGTACTGTGACCGCACAGGATTGGCAACACCAAGCGATTTAAAAACCGATTGGAATTTTTATCTTGCCTACAACATGTTCCGCATTGCTGCCATTTTGCAAGGCATTGCTAAACGTGTGGAAGCAGGTACTGCCTCCAGCGAACAGGCAAAAACCTCAGGCGCTGGCGCCCGCCCCATGGCTGAATTGGCCTGGAAATTCGCACAACTCGCTTAAATACACACATCACTCTAGGAGCTCTTCATGAATTTCGACTACACCGATAAAGTCAAGGATATGCAAGCACGCTTGCTCGCATTCATGGACGCGCATATTTACCCCAACGAAAAAAGATTTTTTGCAGAAATCGCAGAAAACCGCGCCAAAGGTAATGCATGGATCCCCACAAAAATTGTGGAGGAACTCAAACCCAAAGCCAATAAAGCTGGTTTATGGAATCTTTTTTTACCCCACAGTAAGCGCGCGCCTCAAGGCTTGACCAATTTGGAATACGCACCTTTGTGCGAAATCATGGGGCGTGTGCCGTTTGCGGCGGAGATCTTCAACTGTTCAGCACCTGACACAGGCAATATGGAAACGCTAGAGCGTTATGCCAGTGAAGAAATCAAAGACCAATGGTTAGAGCCCTTGTTGCGCGGTGAAATACGCTCTGCTTTCTTGATGACGGAGCCTGCTGTCGCGTCTTCTGACGCTACCAATATCCAGTGCAGCATCAAACGGGAAGGCAATGAATACGTCATCAATGGTTTGAAGTGGTGGAGTTCAGGCGCAGGTGATCCGCGTTGCGCCGTTTACATCGTGATGGGTAAAACAGATCCTGAGGCCCCTCGCCACTCCCAACAAAGCATGATCGTGGTGCCTGCCAATACACCTGGCATCAAAGTATTACGCCCCCTCACCGTATTTGGTTACGACGATGCACCGCACGGCCACATGGAAGTGGAATTGAAAAACGTTCGCGTCCCTGTGGGCAATTTAATGTTGGGTGAAGGTCGTGGATTTGAAATCGCACAAGGCCGCTTAGGCCCAGGACGTATTCACCATTGCATGCGCACCATAGGTATTGCAGAGCGTGCTTTGGAGCTTATGTGCAAACGCCTCAATACCCGCGTCGCATTTGGCAAACCAGTTTCCAGCCAAGGTGTGTGGCACGAGCGTATTGCTGATGCTCGCATCATGATTGAACAAGCGCGTTTGCTAACACTCAAAGCCGCATACATGATGGACACCGTCGGTAACAAGATTGCGAAATCTGAAATTGCGATGATCAAAGTGATTGCGCCCAATATGGCAACACAAATCATTGACTGGGCGATTCAAGCCCATGGTGGTGGTGGTGTTAGCGACGACTTCCCCCTTGCCTATGCCTATGCCCACCAACGCACACTTCGCTTGGCCGATGGTCCTGATGAAGTGCACCGTAATTCGATTGCTAAGCTCGAATTAGCGCGCCACCTAGCAACGATGCCGCAAGATGTTGAAATGCCAATTACGAGAGGAAGCTGATCATGATTGACGTCTATTCTTGGGCCACGCCCAACGGGCACAAAGTGCACATCATGTTGGAAGAATGTGGCTACCGCCTTGGTAAAGATTGGTTAGCGCACCCTATCAACATTAGTAATGGCGACCAATTTGAGGCTGCGTTTTTAAAAATAAGCCCTAACAACAAAATACCAGCGATGGTTGACCCGCATGGCCCAGATGGAAAACCCATCAGCGTGTTTGAGTCTGGCGCGATTCTTTTGTATCTGGCGTCAAAGACCGGCAAGTTTTTACCCAAAGGTGATCGTGCAAAGTTTGAAGTCTTGCAATGGTTGATGTTCCAAATGGGTGGCGTGGGTCCTATGTTGGGACAAAACCACCATTTCAGACAATACGCCCCTGAACAAATTGAATATGCCGTGAACCGATACACCAACGAAGCCAAACGTTTGTATGGGGTGATGGACAAACAATTGGCAAGCTCAAAATTTATCGCCGGCAACTCATACAGCATCGCCGACATCGCGATATTTCCATGGCTGCGCAATTGGCAAAACCAAGGTATTGAATGGGTCAATTACCCCCACTTGAAGAAGTGGTTTGATCTCATTGCCGCAAGACCTGCCGTGCAACGCGGCGTCGAAGTTTTAGCAAATTTACGCAAACCCATACAACACGACGATAAAGCGCGTGAAGTTTTGTTTGGTTCTACGCAATATAAATCTAGATAAATTTCTCTGGATTTAGGGTATTTACCCTGAAAAAATTTGGCGATTCATAAGACAGTATCTTTATTCATAACAGGAGACATAGTGCTATGCCAAAAATGAAACTCAAGCTTGTATTACGCAGCGTAGTTGCTGCTACAACACTAGCAGCAACTTGCTGGTCTGCATCTGCCCAAGAAACCTTCAAAGTCGGAATCGTCAGCTTCTTGTCTGGACAAGCTGCTGAAAGCTTTGGTATTCCAGCTGTTAACGGCGCCAAGGTTTTAGTGGAAGCGTTCAACAAAGGACAAGCGCCCGCCCCTTACAACAAAAAAGGTTTTGGTGGATTAACTATCGAACCTATTTATGTTGATGAAAACGGGGGTGCAACTAAACAGGTTCAAGAGCTACGGAATTTGTATGACCGTGACAAGGTAGACGCAGTAGTTGGCTACGTTGGTTCAGGCGACTGCTTAGCTGTTGCGCCCGTTGCAGAGGAAATGAAAAAGTTTCTGATTCTTTACGACTGTGGTACTCCACGAATTTTCGAAGATGGTAAGTACAGCTATGTATTTAGAACAGCTGCCCATGCCACTATGGACAACGTTGCGCTCGCGCGTTACCTCAAGGCCAAGAATATTCCAGTGAAGTCTTTCAACATGATCAACCAGGACTACGCTTGGGGACAAGACTCACGTACCGACTTCGTTCTTTCCATGGCCAAGTTGTATCCAGATGCAAAACCTGGAGAAGATCTACTTCCTAAATTTGGAGCGGGTCAGTACGGCACTGAAATTTCAGCGCTGATGGCAAAGCTTATGGGGTGGAGACTTACAAGCACTCATCTTGCAGTCTGCACCTAGGGGGATGTTCAAACGGTCTCAGGTTGTTTTATCAGCGGGTGACCATGTTCTACCAGGACTCGGTGAAAAAGTGCCAGATGGAACTATCTTGGGTGCTAGAGGTGCATACGGTCTGATGGCGCCAAAGTCTGCTCTGAATGACTGGTGGTGGGACGTTTACCAAAAGGCCAATAACGTCTACCCCGTTCAAGCACCTTATCGAATGGCACAAGCTTTATTGGGCTTGAAACTCGCTGTAGAGAAAGCTATGGCAGCCAACGGTGGAAAAAAACCCACCCCTGAGCAACTTGCAGCAGCTTTGAAAAATAGCGAGTGGGATTCTCCTGCTGGAAAAATTCGTATGGTTTTAGGTGGCGGCAATCAAGCCATTCAAGATACTGCGATAGGACGTACCAAGTGGGATGCCAGTAAAAAAATGGTCACGATTGAAGATATTCAAAGATTCCCTGCTGAATGTGTCAATCCACCTGCAAACATGACTTCTGGGGAATGGCTTAAGGCTGGATTCCCTGGCGCTAAGTGCAACTAATTACTTGAACAACGACACATGGGCTTGGCTATCACCATTCTGATAGATGGTCTGACCTATGCGTCGTGGCTATTCATTGTTGCTTTAGGGTTGACACTTGTATTTGGCGTCTTAAAGATTCTGAATATCGCGCATGGAAGTTTTTACGCGTTAGGTGCTTATGCTGCAGCTACTTTTGTGGGATGGATAGCGACCTTGCAATGGGCTCCTGCTTGGAGCTTGGTTGCCATGCTTTTAGCTGCAATTGCCATTGCAGTCTTAGTCGCACCTTTTACTGAGCGAGGGTTGTTGCGCTTTTTTTATGGCCATGATGAAGTGCTTTTGGTATTGGTGACGTACGCCATGTTCTTATGCATGGAGGACATTACTAAAATTATTTGGGGCGCTAACCCTTACTACGTCTCAGAACCTTACAGCCTTTTTGGCAATATTGAAATCGGCGAACAGATATATGTAGGGTATGACTTTCTGCTGGTTTTCCTAGCTGTCATAGTTGGATCTATTGTTTGGTGGGGACTGAATAAAACTCGCCAAGGCAAGATTGTTACCGCAGTGATCCACAGCCCAGAGATTGCATCGAGCATGGGGGTCAAGGTATCCAAGGTTTACATGTACGCTTTTGGAGTGGGCGTATTTCTGGCAGCCATAGGCGGTGCTTTTACTGCCCCCATGATTTCAGTTCAACCCGGACTCTCCGTAGGTGTGATCATTCTGTCTTTCGCGGTAGTGATCATTGGGGGTTTGGGTAGCATTGAGGGAGCCGCTATTGGCGCCTTGATTGTTGGACTTTCTCGCGCTACTGCGGTTCATCTAGTTCCAGTGGCAGAACTCTTTTCCATCTATGTGGTCATGGCTATGGTGTTGATGGTGCGGCCTGAGGGTTTGTTCCAACGCATACAGGCGCGAAAAATTTAAGTATGCAGCGGTCTTTTGTTTCTCTGACGGTGATTACCGTCCTAACAACAAGTGCATTGCTCGCCTTGGGTTTGGTATTACCCAAATGGTTGCTTTTCATGTGCACCATGGCATTTGCCAATGGATTGGTTTCTTTGGGCATCATGCTGCTGATGCGAGGCGGCGTGGTGGCATTTGGCCAAGGATTGATGTCCGCTATCGGTGGTTACACAGCGGCATTGATGTTCCAAAAACTAGGCATTACCGACGCTTTAGTTCTGACCTTCAGCGGTGGCGTAACTGCCTTATTGATGACAGCGCCTTTTGCGCCTTTGTTAGCGCGTTATAGAGGTATCTTTTTTTCTATGTTGACTTTGGCACTGTCCATGGTGGGATATGGCATTTTGGTCAAAACTGAGAGTTTGGGTGGCTCAGACGGATTTAATCTAGGACGTGTTACTTTGCTTGGTCAAAGTTTAGCCGATGCTTGGGTGGGCTTTGTCCTCTACGCCATTTCTGTATTTTTAGCATGTTCAATGGCATATTTTTGCCGTATTTATTTTGATTCCACCCGCGGTTTGATCACGCAAGCTATTCGCGAGAATGAATTGCGTGTTGAATATTTAGGCGGTTCTGTTCGGCACACCATGGCGATTAATTTCTTCATTGCCGCATTCTTAGGTGGATGTGGTGGCGCAATGGCTGTGATGGCCTTAGGCCATATTGATCCGACATTTAGTTATTGGACAACATCCGGGGAATTTGTATTTGTTGCCATCTTGGCGGGTACACAAAGCGTGGTGGCAATCATGTTGTCATCCCTTATTTTGGAAGCTGTGCGTTCTTTCTCCAGCGCCTACTTTCCAAATACTTGGCAGTTAGCCCTTGGTATTTTCTTGTTAATAGTGATCCGCTTTTTGCCTCATGGCTTAGGCTCCTTGTGGAGTCGCTCTTCTTCTAAGGAGCAGTCATGAGCGACAAGCTTCTCCTGAGCGCAAAAAATCTACAAAAACAATTTGGTGCAGTTGTCGCCGCACAAGACATTTATGTCGATATCCGTTCTGGTGAACGTGTTAGTCTCATTGGAAGTAATGGTGCAGGCAAAACCACCTTTGTGAACATGATCACTGGCTACCTAAAACCTGATAGTGGTCAGATTGAATTCGACAACACCAACATCACTGATCTATCTCCCAGAGAGATTACCCACTTAGGCGTTGCGCGTTCGTTTCAAATTCCACAACTTTATCCAGCACTTACTGTGATGGAGAACATGTTAGTGGCTATGGCTTGCCATGAAAACAAACTCTCCATGTGGCGTCCCTCCTCGAATAAAGAAAACCTTGCACGCGGCGCAGATTTGCTTCACAGGTTTGGACTGTCTCAGCACGGCCAAAGGCGGGTGAAAGAGTTGCCTGGTGGTATTCGCAAATTGCTTGACATTGCTCTAGCTATGACGGGCTCACCCAAACTCCTCTTATTGGATGAACCTACCAGCGGCGTATCGGCAGAGGAAAAATTCCCGATGATGGACACCATCATGCGTGTGTTGGGTAATGAACCGCTAACTGCTTTATTTGTAGAGCACGATATGGATATCGTCCGCGGATATGCGGATCGAGTAATTGCTTTCTATAGCGGACGCGTCATTGCTGATGCGGCTCCTGAGCAAGCCTTAGCAAATGACGATGTGCGTCGCTACGTAACTGGCGACTTAAAGCAGGAGCCCAGCCATGCTTGAGGTGAAAGACCTGCATGTCAGTATCGAGTCGGTTCAAGTCTTACGTGGTCTTAGCTTAACGCTTGAAAATGGAGCAATGTCTGGACTGGTTGGTCGCAATGGCGCTGGAAAGACAAGTTTTATGCGGAGTTTGATGGGCCATTTGCATCCAAGCTCTGGCTCTATCGTATTTAACGGTGAAGACTTAACAAAACTTCCGCCTGAAGCAAGGGCTACTCTTGGAATTGGTTACATGCCAGAAGACAGGGGGTTGGTTCCTGAGCTAACAGTGGAAGAAAATATTTTGATTCCATTGTGGGTGTCGCCTCACCTCAAAGTTCAAGAAAGAATTCGCTTTGTATACGGTGTTTTGCCTGAGGTCGAGGCCATGTCTACACGCAAAGCCTTATTACTTTCTGGTGGGCAGCAAAAATTAGTAGCCCTAGCGCGTGCTTTGGCGATAGGAACCAAGCTGTTGCTATTGGACGAGCCTTTTGAAGGCGTCGCCCCAGCTTTATCAATACGACTGAGCGATGTCATTAGCGGATTAAGGGGCATGGATTTGTCAGTTTTGATCGCGCAATCTGACTTAAACCACTCAAGTAGCTTGGTTTCCCAAGAAGTTGTCATTGAACGTGGTGCCAATGTGTTGTAAATTTTTAGATGTACTGGACAGACCCACAATTACCTAAGCAACGTTTTGAAGCTTGGGGAAACGACCGACTAGTTCGCTGCTTTGTAGAACGCCCCACAAGCTTTTTGTCCTTACTGCAAACTGCAGTATCAAAATACGGCAATCGAAAAGCTCTCGTATTTGAATCGCAGCGGTGGACTTATCAAGAGGTATGGAGTTCTGTAGAGCGTTACGCGCAAGTTCTGCATAACTTAGGTATAAGACCGCAGGACAGAGTGGTTCTATTTGTTAGCAACCGCTCTGAGTTCTTTTTCTTATTATTTGCCATTCAATATCTTGGTGCAATAGCAGTGCCAGTGGGTATTCGCGAACAACGCCCAGGACTGACTTACATCATGAATCAATGCAAAGCCAAGGCTGTTGCGTTTGATGAAAGTTTGGCAGATCGCATTCCTTTTCAATCAGATGTTCCATCTCTGGAACACCGTATTTGTATAGATGGCGGTGTCGATACGCAGCCACGCAATAACTTGCAAACGGTTGCGTTGCCTAGCTTATTGACTCAGCCATCCAAAATTGATGTCCCAGCTTATACAGCACATGAGTTTGATGTGGCGGTGATTCTTTATACATCTGGCACCACGGGTAATCCCAAAGGGGCCATGATCACGCATGCCAACATCGTTCATTCGGTGATGCATTACCAATACGGTATGCATTTAACTGAAAACGATTCTTCTATCTTGGCAGTGCCTGCCAGCCATGTCACAGGATTGATCGCCATCATCGCCACCATGGTGAATGTCGGCGGTGCCACTTTGATCATGCGTGAATTTAGGGCAAAGCAGTTCTTAGATTTCGCCACGCAAGAAAATATGACACACACGCTCATGGTGCCAGCCATGTACAGCCTGTGCTTGTTGGAACCCACCTTCAGCGCTGGTGCATTAGGGCACTGGCGCATAGGCGGTTATGGTGGCGCACCTATGCCTGTTGCTGTGATTGAGCAATTAGCCCAATATTTGCCCAATTTAGATTTGCGCAATGCCTACGGAGCGACAGAAACCACCTCTCCGGTCACATTAATTCCTGCTGGCATGAACGACGCACATTTGGACAGCGTTGGTCGTGTTTTGCCATGTGCTGATGTGCGCATCATGAACGATGCGGGGCAAGAAGTTCCATTTGGTGAAACAGGAGAACTTTGGATCAACGGCCCCATGGTGGTTCCTGGATATTGGGACAACCCAGAAGCCACAGCACAGTCTTTCACTGCAGGCTATTGGCACTCCGGTGATCTAGGTTGCATGGACGAAGAAGGTTTCGTCAAAATATTCGACCGTAAAAAAGACATGCTCAACCGAGGTGGTTTCAAGATCTACTCGGTTGAAGTTGAAAACTGCTTGATGGGAATACCAGGTGTTTTAGAAGCAGCCATAGTTGGCAAACCGTGTCCTGTTTTAGGGGAACGGGTGCATGCTTTTATCTATGCGCCTA
>RFTR01000070.1 GCA_009923345.1 Betaproteobacteria bacterium | reverse complement strand
ACGCTACAGCTTTGAACGACACCAACGATTTGGAGATTCGTGTGTTTGGCAACGAGGCACATCGACATGCCGTTTTGATTGCGCGGCTCGACAACTTGGGCAAGGGGGCTAGTGGCGCGGCTGTGCAGAATTTGCGCTTGATGTTGGGGGTTTGATTTAGTAGTGCGCGCTCCATCTCGAAGCGGGCGGGGACCGCTTGCGGCTCATACTCGCTTCGCTCGCCAAATCGCCTCAATCAGCCCCCACCCACTCCGAGATTACGGTCGACTGGTTGAATGGATACAACCCGTGCCAAGGTGAGCACTCGGCGCTTGCTGCGAACGACATAAAGCGCGTAGCGCGGAGTCGCAGCAAGTGCCGGGTGATCGCCTTGGCACAGCGCACGAGATTTTTCGTAATAAGTGCCAACTACGCAGAGAAGAAGCCAAAGGGCCTAAAGCTCATCAGCCCCAGCAACCACCCGCCGAACCACCTCAGCCGCAAAACCACGACTCACCAAGAACCGCACTTGCTTCCCACGCTCAGATGCATCAGCTGGAGGCGCCCCAAACTTCTTGCGCCAAACCACAAGAGCACGTTCAAGCTCGGTGCCTCGCATGGCCTCAACCGCCTCAGCAATATCGTCCGCTGGCAAACCTTTGGCCATCAACTCTTGCCGAACCCGCGCCGCGCCAAGCTTGCTAGAGCGCCGATTCACAACTGACTCGACCACACGCTTTTCGTTGATGAAATCTTTGGCCGCCAAAAAGTCCAATGCCTCGGCTAATTCGCCCGGCGTTTCTTCGTGGGGCTTAAGTTTTTGCTCCAACTCTTTGCGCGAGTGTTCGCGCTGCGACAACAGCCGCAGCGCGCGCCCTTTGAGGGAGGGCTTCATTGCCAATCGCGCCACGGAGATCAGGCCTCGGCTTCGAGCGCCTCACGCGCTTGACGGGCGGCCTTGGTTTCTTTTGGCTCTTTGGCTTCCTTAGGCTCTTTCACCTCTTTGCTAGCGACGCCATCGACTGACTCGGCTAACAACGGAATACCCAAAGATTCGCGCACCTTGTTTTCAATCTCAAAAGCCAAGGCCTCGTTCTCACGCAAAAACTCGCGCGCGTTGTCACGGCCTTGCCCGATTTTTTCGCCTTGGTAGGCATACCACGCACCTGACTTTTCGATCACCTTGGCGTTGACACCCATATCGATGATCTCGCCCTGACGGCTGATGCCTTCGCCGAAAAGGATGTCGAACTCTGCTGTCTTGAACGGAGGTGCCACTTTGTTCTTTACCACTTTGACGCGGGTCTCGTTACCTACCGCCTCTTCGCCACGCTTGATCGTGCCGGTGCGACGAATGTCCAAACGCACCGATGCGTAGAACTTCAGGGCATTTCCGCCAGTTGTGGTTTCAGGCGAACCAAACATCACGCCGATCTTCATACGAATTTGGTTAATGAAAATCACCGTGCAATTGGTCTTTTTGATAGACGCCGTCAACTTGCGCAAAGCTTGACTCATCAAACGGGCCTGCAAACCAGGCAATGAATCGCCCATGTCGCCTTCCAACTCAGCCTTGGGCGTGAGCGCAGCCACCGAGTCGATCACCACCAGATCGACCGCGCCAGAGCGCACCAAACTGTCGACCACCTCCAAAGCTTGCTCACCCGTATCAGGCTGGCTGATTAACAAGTCTTGCAAATTTACGCCCAGCTTTTGTGCGTACTGCGAATCGAGCGCGTGCTCAGCATCGACAAACGCGCAAGTGCCGCCTTGCTTTTGCATCTCAGCAATCACTTGCAAAGTGAGCGTTGTCTTGCCAGAAGACTCTGGGCCGTAAATCTCAATCACGCGGCCACGGGGCAAACCGCCAACGCCCAAGGCGATGTCCAAACCCAGCGAACCGGTAGACACCACCTGAATGTCGTCAATGATCTCGCCCTCACCTAGGCGCATGATCGTGCCCTTACCGAACTGTTTTTCAATCTGCGCCAGAGCGGCTTGCAGGGCTTTGGCTTTTTCGCCGTCTACGACTTGTGGCTTGGCATTCATAAAAATCTCCATTAAAAACAAAAGGTTACCGAAACTCTGCGCTACTGCATGAATCAACATGCTGGATGCTTGACCAGTACTTTAGCCGAAAGTCAAAAGAAGTAAATAGATTTTTTGGTAAGTTTGCCTTACTATGTGAGCGGCACTCAAGCCCGCCGTAAGCGTCACCCCAAAAGGCGAGTAGCGGGTGCTTGTTGCGAGCGACATAAAGCGCGAAGCGCGGAGCCGCAACAAGTACCCGCTGCTCGCCGCGTCCACATGAAGACCGCCCAAGCACCAAACACATGTCCAAAAACCAAGCACAACACCAAGACTGGCGCCAATCCCACTTAGGTCGCCTCCTAGGCGCCGCCATGCGCAAATTCGACGACCGCGTCCTCTACCTCATGGCCCACAACGTAGACGTCCCCCTAGCCCTCTCCAACCTAGCCGCCCGAGCCCAGGTAAGCGCCGCCCACATCCACATCACCCGCCACCTCAGCCTAGAAGGCTCACGCTTGAACGACCTAGCAGCCAGCGCCAACATGACCAAACAAGCCATGGGTGACCTCGTCAACCAATGCGAGGCATGGGGCCTAGTCGAACGCACCCCCGACCCACAAGACGCCCGCGCAAGACGCATAGTTTTCACCGCCATCGGCCTCGCGTGGCTCAGAGCCTTTGAACAAGCCGTCGCGCAAACCGAGGCCGAGTTCAAACAGGAAGTTGGTGCAGACGTTGCCACCGTGGTCAGCTTAGGGTTAGAGGCCTATGCAGGCGATTACGCAAGCCTAAAATCGCAGGCATAAAGACCACAATATCAGGAGTACAAGGCCATGCGCATACTGATTGCAGAAGATGACTTGGTCCTCGCGGACGGTTTGCTGCGCACCTTGCGTGCATCAGGCTCAGCTGCCGACCACGTGGCGAGCGGCACCGAAGCAGAAGCGGCGCTGATGACCAGCGACCAGTTTGACCTCCTGATACTCGACTTAGGTCTGCCGCAAATGCACGGCCTCGAAGTTCTCAAACGTTTGCGCGCACGCGGCTCCTCCATCCCCGTATTGATATTGACCGCTGCGGACAGCGTCGAAGAGCGCGTCAAAGGCTTGGATTACGGCGCCGACGACTACATGGCCAAGCCGTTTTCTTTACAAGAGCTTGAAGCACGTGTGCGTGCCTTGACACGGCGCGGTATGGGCGGCGCGACCTCCCTCATCAAACACGGCCCCTTGGTTTACGACCAACAAGGCCGCGTCGCCACCATCGACGGCAAGATGATCGAGCTCTCTGCGCGCGAGCTCGGGCTTTTGGAAGTGTTACTGCAACGCGCTGGTCGCTTGGTCAGCAAAGACCAGCTGGTGGAGCGCCTGTGCGAGTGGGGCGAAGAAGTCAGCAACAACGCGATTGAGGTGTACATCCACCGTTTGCGTAAAAAAATTGAGCGTGACCCGATCCGCATTGCAACCGTGCGCGGCTTGGGTTATTGCCTTGAAAAAATCCCCAACTAAGCAACGCACTGTCGCATGGTGAAGCTCTTTCAGCTACGGCGCAAATCGCTGTTTGGGCAAATTTTGGATTGGATGCTCACCCCGCTTCTTTTGCTATTGCCATTGAGCGTAATGCTGTCTTGGGTGGTTGCAGAAAGTATTGCAGGTCGACCTTTTGACCGCGGCTTAGAACATAACGTCAAAGCCTTGGTGCAGTTGATCAAAACCGATCGGCAACATCTGTTGTTCAATCTGCCTTCGCCAGCGCGTGAAATTTTGCGCGCCGACGACACCGACATCATTTATTACCAAGTCATTGGGGCGCATGGAGAGTTGGTCAGTGGAGATGGTGACTTCCCGATGCCACCTGAGGATGACAAGTCATCCTTGGGTGAAATGCATTTACGTGACGACAAAATGCATGGCGTCAATATTCGCGTAGCGTATGAATGGGTGAAGGTCGACCTGCCAAACGCCAAACCTGTACTTGTGCAGGTAGGAGAAACACTTGAAAAGCGATCCGTCTTGGCGACCGAAATTATCAAGGGCGTCTTGTTGCCGCAGCTAGTGGTCTTGCCCTTGGTCGTGCTGTTGGTATGGCTGGCCTTGGGCCACGGCATAGAGCCGCTAAACGCTCTGGGCGAGCGGATTCGTCAACGCAAGCCCGATGACATGAGCCCCTTGGAAGGCCATTACGTGCCCAAAGAGATTGCGCCCTTGGTGGCTTCGTTTAATGATTTGCTCACCCGCCTCAAAGATTCGATCGCTACCCAAAAACGTTTCTTGGCAGACGCGGCGCACCAACTCAAAACACCGCTCGCGGGATTGCGTATGCAAGCTGACTTGGCACAACGCGAAGGTTCAAACACACAAGAATTAAAAAAATCCTTGCAATTGATTGGGCGCGCCAGCATCCGCGCTACCCACACCGTCAACCAATTGTTGTC
The DNA here is from genome assembly GCA_009923345.1 of Betaproteobacteria bacterium. Lineage (GTDB taxonomy): Bacteria > Pseudomonadota > Gammaproteobacteria > Burkholderiales > Burkholderiaceae_C > Limnohabitans. The sequence goes on along the minus strand of RFTR01000070.1, from coordinate 4,736 downwards.
ATTGGCGCGCGCTGAAAGCGGCAATGCATCGATTGCGCACTCGCCATGCAATATAGTGGAAATAGCGCAGTCCGTCATACAAGACTCTCTGCCCCATGCCTTGGAAAGACATATCGACTTAGGCTATGAGGGCGTTGGCGCAGATAGCCGCGGCGTTCGAATTTTAGGCAACGCTACTTTGCTCAAAGAATTGGTACGCAACTTAGTCGATAACGCGATGAGCTACACCCCGTCGAACGCACAAACCCCAGGGGTCATTACCGTTCGCGTACTCAGCGATACCGCTGCTAAGGTGGTGGCTTTGCAAGTCGAAGATTCGGGGCCAGGCATTCCCGCCACTGAGCGCGAACAAATATTTCAACCTTTTTACCGCGTATTGGGTACCGAGGTCGATGGCTCTGGCCTTGGTTTGGCCATCGTGATGGAAGTTGCGCAACTTCACGGCGCAACCGTTAATGTGCAAGATGCCTCGCCAGGCAAACCCAACCCTGGTGCGAGTTTCACAGTGCTTTTTCAAAATACTTTGACATAAACCAGTCACACACACGACAACAAAGGGTTGGTGCTACTACCAAGCATTAGGGTAATGCCCCCTTACTGGCTTATGCATTTGTCCTAAAAATGGCGCTGTCTCATGTGGCTATGTCTACATGCGGTATCTCCCACTAGTTAGTCTCATTGGTGCGTGTGCATTTCACATGTCGTGTTTTTAGGAGCTTTCTCGATGTCGTATTCCACAAACTTTCGTTCCTTGCGCCGCCTAGCCACGGCCAGCGCATTGCTTGGCGCGCTGTTGGGCGTACTTGCAAGCCCACAAGCTTTGGCACAATCCGCCAATACCAAACCGATTCGCATTGGCGTGCCAACCTCAGTGCAATTACAAGTCGGACGTGACACCCTCACCGCGGTCAAGATGGCGGTAGATGACATCAACAAAAAAGGCGGTGTGCTCGGACGCAAATTTGAATTTGTTGCCGCAGATGAGACGGAAAACCCAGAGACTGGCATCAGCGCGATCAAAAAACTCACTGCTGACGAAAAAGTAGATTTGCTGATCGGTGGCTACACCAGTGGCGTGACCTTGGCGCAATTACCGCACATCTCTGCGGCCAAAACGATTTATTTGGGTGTGGGTGCCGCGTCACCGTCCATCACGGCCAAAGTTAAACAAGACTACGACAACTACAAATACATCTTCCGCGTTGGACCGATCAATGCAGCACACCAAGCGCGCAATTTGGTCGACTACATCTCCAACTTCGTCATAGGTGAACTCGGCTACAAAAACATCGCCATCGTTGGTGAGAACGCCAAGTGGGTGCAAGACTTAGTTCCCGTTTTGGCCAAAGGCGCCAAGGACGTGGGCGCTGACGTAAAACTCACAGAATTGTTTGACACGCAAACCTCTGACTTCTCTCCCTTGCTTGCCAAGGTCAAGTCCAGCGGCGCGCAATACATGATCGTGGTACTGTCGCACGCCTCTAGCGACGTGTTTGCTAAACAATGGCATGACGCACAAGTGCCTGTTCCCTATGGCGGCATTGACGTCAAGAGCATGGACGGCGACTTCTACAGTCGTATTGGCGGCAAGTCTATTTCTGAAGTGGCAGCCAACTTTGCCGTGCGCGCGCCTTTGACCAAGAAGACCGTGCCATTCTTTGACGAATTTAAAAAGAACTCTGCCAACTCACCTGTCTACACCGCCTTCTTTGCCTATGACTCTGTCTACATTTATGCAGATGCTGTCAAACGAGCAGGAAGTTTTGATACCGACAAAGTCATCAAAGAGTTGGAGAAAACCAAGCACGAAGGCGTTGCTGGCGAGATTACTTTTGACGAAATGCACGACGTGCAAGTTGGCAAAGGAAAGTTAAGCTTGATTTTTGCCCAGTGGCAAGACAAGGGTGAGCGTGTTGTGATCTATCCAAAAGAGCTTCGTACTGGTAACTTCATCTTGCCTCCTTGGATGAAGAAGTAAATTGGAGATACTGATTTATGGCGCCGTCACCAGCGCCATCTATGCCTTATTGGCAGTTGGCTTCACCCTGATATTTGGGGTGGCCCGCATACTGAATCTAGCCCATGGTTCGTTTTACGCGCTCGGTGCTTATGGCACCTATGTGTTGACTTCAATAGCGGGCCTTCCATTGTGGAGTGCCGCGTTGATTGCCATTGCTTTTGTAGCCCTGTTTGGTGTGGTGGTCGAGAAGGTGTTGATTCGCCCTCTGCGCCACTCGCAGTTAGGCGTGTTGATGATCTCGCTCGCTGTTGCCTTGATCGTTGAACAAGCTCTTTTCTTGGTGTTTGGTTCCGAGTACCGCAACGTTCCGTCGTTTGTCGACTCCAAAATCAACTTTGGTGGCGTGGACGTGGCTGGTCAACGCTTGCTTACCTTGGCTGTTGCCGCAGTGGCCATTGGCGCGCTGTATTTGTTTATCCAGTTCACCCGTTTGGGCAGTGCCATCTTGGCGATCTCGCAAGATCCTGAAGCAGCCAAATACATGGGCATCCCCAGCGACAAGATTTTTTCGGTAGTAATGGCTATCTCAGCGGCGCTTGCTGCATTGGCTGGCGTGATGGCGGGGCCCTTCTTATCTGTGCAGCCGTCCATGCATTTGTTGCCGATCGTCAAAGCGTTTGCGATTGTGGTGGTCGGTGGCTTGGGCTCGATCCCCGGCAGTATTGCTGCGGCATTTTTATTGGGCTACGCAGAAACTTGTGTGGCGTATTTGATTTCAAGCAGCTGGACCGAGATCGTGTCGGTGTTAGCCACTTTGCTGATGTTGGTGTTTAGACCTGCCGGCATTTTTGGCAAGCGTGCTGCGTTTTAAGAGGCCGTTGATTCCATGAAGGCATTTCGCGGTTTAGACAATTTCAGCGTGACTGGGGGTTTGGTAGCTCTGGTCCTCTTGGGCTTTTTGCCCACGCTGTTTCCTGGTAAGTATTTGATTGGCGTTCTCACTGTGGCCGCCATCTACGGCATTTGGTCGGTGAGTTGGGACTTCATGTCTGGTCTGACGGGTCGCGAGAACTTTGGGCATTCGTTGTTCATTGGTGTGGGCGCCTACACCGCTGGGTTTTTGAATGTGCAGTTTGGCTGGGGGCCTTGGTGGAGCTTGCCCGCGTCGATGGTGGTTGCGGCCTTTTTTGGATTGATTCTGGGCTTTCCAACCTTGCGTCTGCGCGGCCCTTACTTTGCGCTGGCCATGTTGTCTGCTGCCGTCATCATGCAACGCTTGATGCTGATTTTTTGGGAGTTCACAGGCGGCGAAGAAGGCATACAAGACATCACGCCGCTCATCAAAGACCCTTTGCATTACTACTGGTTTGTTTTGGCTTTGTTAGGTGCCATCACCTGGTTTCTGGCGTGGATGGCTCGCTCGCGCTGGGGTCTGATATTGCGCGCGATCCGTGGTGACGAAGCCACTTGTCTTGCGGCAGGACTACCCATCACCACGTACAAAATTGCTTCGCTCATCATCAGTGCTGCATTTGCCGGTTTAGGTGGTGCTCTGTATGCGCACTATCAGCTGCAAGTGAGTCCCCAGCTGTTTGCCGTGGTGACCTCGATCACCATCATCACCATGGTGTATGTAGGCGGCATGGGAACGATATTTGGCCCCGTTGGCGGCGCTTTGCTGCTGACATTGATGACCGAAGGTTTGCGTAACTTTGGCGAGTGGCGGCTGATGGTCTACAGCTTGTTACTCATCTTTATCTTGTTCTTCTTGCCCAATGGCATCGTGGCACCCACATGGAACAAGATACGCAATCTTTTTTCACAGGAGCGCCCATGACAGACGCGCTACTTGCGGTCAAACACCTCGACAAACATTTTGGTGGCTTGCATGTATTGAAGGACATCAACATCACCGTGCAAGAGGGTGAGATTGTCGGCATCTTGGGACCTAACGGCGCAGGTAAGACGACATTGTTTAACTTACTTACGGGTTTCATTCCAGCTGATGAGGGGCAAGTGCTCTTGCGCGGCAAGTCTTTGCGCGAAATGCGCTCCAACGACATTGTGGGCTTGGGCGTTGCACGCACGTTCCAGTTGTGTCGGCCATTCGTTGGGTTGACGGTGCTAGAAAACGTCTTGGTTGGCAGCCTCGGACCCCGCGTGAAAACTGACGATATCGGTGCACGCGCCATGCATTTGCTTGATCAAGTGGGCTTGGCTGGCAAAGCGCACACGGCTTCAGAACTTCTGTCTTATGGTGATTTGCGTCGCCTTGAGATCGCCCGCGCATTGGCCACAGACCCTGAGTTGCTTTTGCTGGACGAGCCTTTCGCGGGCTTGGGGTCCTCAGAAATTGAAGCGCTATCAGATTTGATTCGCAAACTGCACCGCGAGCAGAAACTCACCATCATGTTGATTGAACACAAACTGCGCGAGTTCATGCAATTGGTCTCTCGTGTGGTGGCGATTGATTTTGGCGAAGTGATCGCTGAGGGCGTGCCCGCCGATATCGTCAACAACCAACGTGTGATCGAGGCTTATATCGGCCGGCAGAACCCGCTGGAGCTGACCCAACATGCTTGATATCCAAAACCTCAGCGCCGCTTACGGCAAGGCCATGGCCTTAGAGAACATTACCTTGAACGTCATGCCCGGCGAGTTGGTAGCTGTGTTGGGTCCTAACGGCGCAGGCAAGTCCACTTTGCTTAAAGCCATTTCGCGCTCGTTGGCGTCCCAGGGCACTTTGACATTTGAAGGGCGCTCTTTACACGAAGAA
>RFTR01000069.1 GCA_009923345.1 Betaproteobacteria bacterium | reverse complement strand
CCATCATCGTGCTTTGCCCCAAGTCATCCAACAAGATGAAACCGTTTTCCACATGCCAATTCAAGATTTGCGGCACCAATAGGCGGCATTCCCCCATCAATTTGGCAATTCGCACAAACGGTTCGCAGTTTTCTTTGTCCGGTGGGGCGTCCATGATGATGAAACTAGCTGGCTTATCTTTGCCAGAAACACCATCGACCCGAAAGTAACGCCTAAAACTAGCGTCGGCGGATGCAGGGCGAACCGTAGAGGCGACTAACCCAAAATTTACCGCTTGTGCGTCAAGCCATTGATGAAATTGCGCTTCGCGTTGCGTATTTGGCCATTCAATCTTGACTTGCTGAGGGTTATTGGGTGTGCTCATGGATAATCTAAATTCTACAAACGGCCCAAATTACGCCTCACACGTCGCATTGTTCATTGCGTTGGGTTTGAAAAGGTTGTTCTTCTTTGTTGCTGCTGTCTTATTCTCACCGCCAATTCTGCCTGTTCATGCGCTTAGTTTTTAATTGGACTACGTGTTTGCGTGCGCGCTTATCCGAGCGTTTGGTTTTTGGTGCATTCATTTGTGGGACTCTTTCTGCGCTTTCTTCGCAGGCGCAAACTGTCACCGGTCCACCCTTGGTGCTCAAACCCAGCACTTTGTTACAAGAAACGATTACTGGCGATGTACGCAAAGAGTTGCCAACTTACTTGCAAAGCGATCGCATGTCTGGAGAGACTAATTTGGAGTTTTTCCTAGAAGGTCAAACGGTTATTCGGCGAGGCGATATTTTGTTAAAGGCGGACAAACTCGACTACGACCAAGTCCTTGACTTAGCAAAAGCAAAAGGCAATGTCTACATTAACGCGGCAGGCAACACCTACCAAGGTTCTGCCTTAGAACTTCAACTAGACGCATTTGAAGGTTTTTTTACCGAGCCTGAGTTTTTTTTCAACCGCAACAAAATGCGCGGAAGAGCCGAGCGTATTGACTTCATTGACCCTGGAAATTTCGTGATGCATAAGGGTGAAATGTCCACCTGCAAACGCAAGCCAGGGCCGAGTTGGGCCCCTGATTGGTTTTTCAAAGGCGAGAAGATTTCATTTGATACTGAAAATAACTTAGGTAACGCGGAAGGGGCTAGTTTGCGCTTTAAAAACGTGCCGGTCATGCCGCTTCCCTCTATCGACTTTGCACTCAATTCGGCACGCAAGTCTGGACTTTTACCACCAACTATCGGCGTGGACTCTATTGGTGGCCTTGAGTTCATTCAACCCTATTACTGGAACTTGGCGCCTAACCGCGATATGACATTTACACCGACGATTTGGACGAGTCGGGGTGCGCGCTTAGTGACCGAGTTTCGTTATCTTGAAGCAATAACACCGCAGCCCCCATTTCAAGGCGTCATGCGTTTTGACTTCATGGCCAAAGACAATTTGCGTGACTCACAACGCTGGGCTTTTCAAACCTCGCATGCAGGTATGCCCTACCCCGCATTTGCTGGTGGTGCTTTGGGGCTTACCTACAACATCAACCGGGTGAGTGACGATAATTACTGGAAAGACTTCACAAGTACTGAGAGCCTTGGCGTTACACGCTTGCTCTCTAACGATATGAATGTCTCATGGGGAAGAGGCTTCTTTACATCCAATATTGCTGTGCAAAAGTGGCAAACATTGCAAGACTTGGCTAGCACAAGCAACTACATCTCACCACCGTTTGACCGCGTGCCACAAATGAATGTGAAATATTCACGTGCCAATATCAATGGTTTTGATTTCATGCTCGATGGGCAATTTAGCCGGTTTGAAACCATCCGTTTGGACAATTGTTTGAATAACTATCTCAACTGCAATGCACAGCGTGCTGTTGGCCAAGCGCAAGTAAGTCGCCCCTTTGTTACGCCTTATGGCTATGTAACGCCTAAGTTCATCATGAATACGCGTAGTTACCAGTTTGACGATGCATTGAGTACGAACGGTCAAAGTTCCGCTAGCGTCAGCGTCCCAACGTTTAGTTTGGATTCGGGCGTGGTGTTTGAGCGCAACAGTAATCTTTTGGGGCGCGCCTGGACGCAAACGTTCGAGCCGCGGGCTTTTTATGTCTACAGCCCTTACCGCGCGCAAAATTATTTGCCCAATTACGATTCAGGTGCGAATGCTTATAACTTCGCAAGCATCTTCAGCGAAAACGTTTTCGGAGGCTATGACCGTATTGCTGACAGTAATTTAGTTACTGTTGGCGCCACCTCTCGCTTTATCGATCCCAATACCGGTGCCGAGGGCGCACGTATCGGTCTTGCGCAACGCCTTCGCGTCAAAGAACAATTGGTCACCATGCCGGGGGAATCTAGCGCCAAAGCGGGTCTTAGCGACGTACTCGCTGGTGCCACGCTCAACCTTAGCCGCAAATGGGCGCTTGACTCCACCATGCAGTACAACCCAGATTCAGGGCATTATTTAAGCCAAGCAGTTGGTGGGCGTTACACACCCGGCTCCTACAGAGTCATTAGCGCTTCCTACCGCAATCAAACAAATACTAGCGGCGTTCCAGTGTCTCGGTTTGTCAATGTTGGTTGGCAATGGCCTATCAATGATATGTGGGGCATGAAAGACGAAGACCTTGGTGACGGGCGCGGACTAGGCGAGGGGCGTTGGTACACCGTTGCGCGCATGAATATGGATACCCTGAAAAACCAGATGGTGGAATCTGTCATTGGTTTCGAATACGACGGTGGCTGTTGGTTGGGTCGCGTAGTCAAGGAGCGCTTCCAAATTGCAGAAAATTTAGCCCGTCAAAAATTGCTGTTCCAATTAGAGTTTGTTGGATTCTCTCGCGTAGGCACAAACGCCTTGGGTTCGATCCGCAACAATGTGCCTCGCTACCAGCATTTACGCTTACCTGCGACCACTCCTAACCGCTTTGGCAATTACGACTGATGTATATGTTTTTGAACTCTTTGAATCGTATTTGGCTAAGTTTTGCCTTCGCTTTGGTTTTTTGCTGTCAACCACTTGCGTGGGCACAACTCAAACTCAATAACCCAAGCAGCAAGCCCATCAACCCTCCCAGCTCAAGTACCGGAACAGGTCTAGCCAACCCAGTTGCAAATGCCATCAGCACGCCCCGCGATTTCATCGTTGCGGTGGTCGACTCGGTACCCATCACTAACCACGATGTCAACACGCGTCTTGAATTACAACGCACCCAAGCTGCCCAACAAGGCCGCGCTATTTTGAAAAGTGATGTGACATTACGCGAGGCGCTTGAAAAACTCATCACCGAAAAAGCGTTGCTACAAAATGCAAAAGACTCTGGCATTGTGATCGACGACGAAGCCTTAGATCTTGCCGAACAACGGCAAGCCGCACAAAACCAAACGACGGTCGAAGCGATGCGCGCCAAAACACTGGCTTCCGGTTTCTCTATCGAAAAAGCGCGCAAAGACTTACATGACCAATTGTTGTTGCAGCGCTTAGTAGAGCGCAACGTGCCCGGACGTATTCGTATTACTGATGTGGAAATTGACAACGCCATCAAGTCGCGCGACAAAGCCAGCGTATCCACTGCTGCAGAGATGGAGCTAGGACATATTTTTATATCAGTCCCAGAAAATAGCAGTGATGCGCGAATTGCAGAGTTACGTGCCAAAGCGCAATCCGCGCTAGAGCGTGTACAGCGTGGCGGCAATTTTGGTGCTATCGCAAAAGAGGTGTCGCAAGGCCCAGAAAAAGAAAATAACGGCTTGATGGGCGTGCGTCCCGCAGACCGTTATCCAAGTTTGTTTGTCGATGCAGTTGCACCATTACGCATTGGTGATGTTGCACCTTTGGTCCAGTCTGGAGCAGGGTTTCATATTTTGAAGTTGGTGAGCAAACGCACAGTCACTAACGCCACCATCACTGAGACGCGTGCGCGCCATATTTTGTTGCGTCCCGGCGGCCAACTCAGCCAAACCACGGCACGCGCGCAACTTGCTACTTACAAAACACAAATCGAATCGGGTCGTGCTGACTTCGCCCAATTAGCGCAACAACATTCGCAAGACGCAAGCGCTGCAGGCGGCGGCGATTTGGGCTGGGTTGCGCCAGGGATGTTTGTGCCTGAGTTTGAAGAAGTGATGAACAAGCTTCAACCTGGTCAAATTGCGGACCCGCTGGTATCACGATTTGGTGTTCACCTGTTACAAGTGCTGGCTCGCAGAGAAGCACCAATCACCGAGCGCGAATTGCGTGATTTGGTTCGCAACACTTTGCGCGAAAAGAAATACGACGAAACCTACCAGTTGTGGGCGCAAGAGGTACGCGGCCGTGCTTATATTGAATACCGCGACCCGCCTATTTAAAGTCGCCTCGTGAAGCACCAAGCCCGCAAACGTTTCGGACAGCATTTTTTAACCGATACGTTTGTCATAGAACAAATCGTCTCCGCTATTGCACCAATGGCTGGGGAGCAGATGTTGGAAATTGGGCCTGGTTTAGCTGCACTCACGCAGCCCTTGGTAGAGCGTTTAGGCAAACTCACCGTCATTGAACTCGATCGTGACTTGGTGATTCGACTACAAACCCATCCACAACTCAACGTGATCGCATCGGATGTGTTGCGTGTCGATTTCACCGAACTTGCAAAGGCATTGCAAGCACCGAAATTACGCGTGGTCGGCAACCTGCCCTACAACATATCCACGCCCATTTTGTTTCACCTACTCACCCATGTAGACGCGATAAAAGACCAGCACTTCATGCTGCAAAAAGAAGTTGTTGACCGTATGGTGGCGCAACCATGTACCAGCGACTACAGCCGTCTGAGCGTGATGCTTCAGTGGCGCTACGCGATGGAAAACGTCTTGTTGGTACAGCCCGAAGCATTTGATCCACCACCGCGGGTGGACAGCGCGATCGTTCGGATGCTCCCCTTAGACACGCCACCTCAAATTAACGTCAAAACGCTAGAGGCTTTGGTACAAGTCGCATTCAGCCAACGGCGTAAGCTTTTGCGTCACACTTTGGGCCGATGGTTAGAGGAAAAAAATTTCGACGGTGACTTTGATGTTCACCGCCGAGCAGAGGAAGTACCTGTCGCCCAATATGTAGCGCTTGTTCAAGCGCTATCTGTTTGAGCGAATTTTTGCTTGCGTGCGATTAGGCCGCAGTGAGCCAGTAGCCCGCATTGAATGGGCTACTCATGCGCAACGCCATAGGAGACACGTCCACCAATTTGTCAGTTGGCATTTTTTCGCCGTCTTCCAAGATGGCCAAGCCATCTGCACCAAAACCTGCACCCGTTTTTTCAGCAGAAGCAGCACGTGCCACAGAGAAAGAATAGAAACAGCGAAACGCCACCTTGCGGTCTGCCCAATAGTCAGAGGCCTCGCGGAAGATATCTAACAACTGTTCACGCGCTTCTTTGTCAAACTTGGCGTGGGCAGGGATGTGCTCCAAAACCACCACAAAACCAGGTTGAGGGCCAGACTTGTAGAGTGGGTCAGTCATGCCATCGTAAAGAGAATCAAAGTTTTTGCTCGCCTGTGGGGGAAAGGTGAACTCCTTGGCAATCAAGTCCAAAATGTCTTGCTTACTTTGGGTTTGGGCCAAATTGGCATACAAAAAGTGGTGGCCCAAAACTTGGGCAGATTGCTGTAAATCCTGCACGCGATGTGCACGGATAGATTGAACAATATTTGTTTTTACGGTTCGCAGTGGCATGTCCATCGCCGATTCTTTAGGGGTTAAATCTTGACAAAATTGAAGTTGCTACAAAGCAACAACCTCGAGGGGAAAGTCTCACGGGTAAACCCGAAAACCAAGCCAAGATTGTGCGCGAACCCCCCCTAAAAAGCAAGCCAAAACGGAATAACGCACCCCAAAAGAAGGCCTAATTAAGCATAAAGAATTCTTTTCACGAGCGCCAAGTGGGCCCGCTGAGGGCGCTAACGCAAAGCACTAGCATCCGCCACAGTCAACGCAGTCATATTCACAATGCGCCGAACCGTTGCACTAGCCGTCAAGATATGCACAGGCTTAGCAGCACCTAACAACACTGGCCCAATCGCAATATTGCCGCCCGCCGCCGTCTTGAGCAAGTTGTATGCAATATTGGCAGAATCCAAATTAGGTAGCACCAACAAATTAGCGTCGCCAATCAAAGTGGTATCTGGAATTTGACGCGCACGCTCGGTGCCATCCAAAGCCACATCGCCATGCATCTCACCATCCACTTCTAACCAAGGTGCATTTTTCTTCAACAACGCCAAGGTATCGCGCATTTTGAGGGCTGATGCATGGTTGCTGGTTCCAAAATTAGAGTGCGACAACAAAGCTGCTTTGGGTTGCAGACCAAAACGACGCATCTCTTCTGCCGCCATGATGGTGATCTCGCACAACTGTTCAGCCGTTGGGTTGTAGTTGATATGCGTGTCAACCAAGAACACTTGGCGATCCGGCAACAACAAACCATTCATACAAGCATAGGTACTGACACCTTTGCGGTTGCCAATGACTTGGTCGACGTAATTCAAATGCACATCGGGCGTGCTCCAGGTGCCACAAATCAAGCCGTCGACTTCACCTTTGTGCAACATCATGGTGCCAATCAAAGACAAGCGACGACGCATGTCTATCTTGGCCAACTGTTGCGTCACGCCTTTGCGCGCCATCATGTGCCAATAGGTTTGCCAAAAATCGCGATAGCGGTGGTCTTGCTCCACGTTGACCACTTGGTAGTCTTTGCCTTCTTGCAAACGCAAGCCAAATTTCTCAATGCGCTGCGCAATGATGGCGGGGCGTCCAATCAATGTCGGTTTGGCCAAGCCTTCATCGACCACGATTTGTACCGCGCGCAAAACGCGCTCTTCTTCACCCTCGGCAAAACACACGCGCTTCTTGGCGCCTAACTTGGCGGCCGCATAAATCGGCTTCATGATGGAGCCAGAGGCATAGACAAAGCTTTGCAGCTTCTCGATGTAGGCCTCCATGTCTTGAATCGGCCGGCGCGCCACGCCACTGTCTGCGGCGGCTTTGGCAACCGCAGGCGCAATCTTCATCATCAAGCGAGGATCAAACGGCTTGGGAATTAAATACTCAGGACCAAACACCAACTTCTCGCCCACATAAGCAGCAGCCACCACTTCGCTTTGTTCGGCTTGCGCCAGTTCAGCGATGGCATAGACCGATGCGATTTCCATTTCGTCTGTGATCGTGGATGCACCTGCATCCAATGCGCCGCGAAAGATGTAAGGGAAGCACAACACGTTATTCACTTGGTTGTGGTAGTCACTGCGGCCTGTGGCAATGATGGCGTCGGTTCGCACGGACAACACTTCTTCGGGCAAGATTTCGGGCGTGGGATTGGCTAGCGCCAAGATCAGCGGTTGCTTGGCCATCTTCTTCACCATGGCGGGTTTGAGAACGCCGCCGGCTGAAAGACCCAGAAAAATATCGGCGCCATCGATCACATCGTCCAAAGTACGTGCAGAAGTTTTTTGCACAAACTGGATCTTGTCTTCGTCCATCAACTCGGTGCGCCCTTCATAGACTACTCCAGCCAAGTCGGTCACAAAAATATTGCTTTTGGGTACGCCCATTTTGATGAGTAGGCCCAAACACGCAAGCGCTGCAGCCCCAGCGCCGGATGTGACCAGTTTGACTTTTTTCAAGTCTTTACCCGCCACTTTGATGCCATTCAAAATCGCAGCGCCCACCACAATCGCAGTGCCGTGTTGGTCATCATGAAAAACGGGGATCTTCATGCGCTCGCGCAATTTGCGCTCGACATAAAAACAGTCGGGGGCCTTGATATCTTCTAAGTTGATGCCGCCAAACGTGGGCTCAAGCGAGGCAATGATGTCAACAAGTTTGTCGAGGTTTTTTTCGGCAATTTCCAAATCGAATACGTCGATGCCAGCAAATTTTTTGAATAGAACGCCTTTGCCTTCCATCACTGGTTTGGAGGCCAGCGGGCCAATGTCGCCCAAGCCCAATACCGCCGTGCCGTTAGAAATTACGGCGACCAAGTTGCCTTTGCTGGTGTACCTGTAGGCGTTGTCTGGGTCTTTGACGATTTCTTCACATGGCGCGGCAACACCGGGTGAGTAAGCCAAGGCCAAGTCATGTTGATTCGCAAGTTGCTTGGTGGCTTGTATCGAGACTTTGCCAGGGGTGGGAAACTCGTGGTACTCAAGCGCGGCGCGGCGTAATTCGGCGCGGGCTTCTGGGCTGTTGTGGGAGGGGATTGGGCTCATGGGGTTCTCCAAAGATGACAACGGGCAGGTGCTTGGTTCTAGCAACTGCCCGCGGCTTAATTTTTGGATTTTATGCTTCTTATTTGCGTTGCTGATACATATGCGTTTGCATGGTTATTTGCGGTCGTACGCTAGAACTATTAGCGGGTACGCGCTAGGGCTCCTACAGCCGCTTCGCGTCAGAAAGTCGCCTACGCACGCACCCGCTACTAGTTCTAGCTAGGTTTTTGTTTTTAAGCGCGCATAAGCGCTTCAATCTCTGAAGCAATAACGGGTACGCCACGCGATATTAATTCGCAGCCAGTTGCAGTAACTATGGCATCGTCTTCAATGCGAATACCCATATTCCAAAACTTCTCTGGCACATCTTCGGAAGGTCGCACATACAAGCCAGGTTCAATGGTCAACACCATGCCGGGGTGCATGCTGGTGTTACCTGCTTCGCTGGGCTCGATGTAACTGCCGCAGTCATGCACGTCCATACCTAGCCAATGGCTGGTGCGGTGCATGTAGAACGCAAAGTACTCGCGCTTGTCTATTACGTCATCAACCGTCCCGTGTTTATTGGCTTGTAGCAAGCCCAGATCTAACAAGCCCTGCGACAGCACACGGACTGTGGCGTCATGCGGATCGGTGAAGCGCGCGCCTGCTTTGGTGGCTGCTACTGCGGCATCTTGGCTAGCGAGCACCAGGTTGTAGAGATCTTTTTGGGGGCCGCTGAATACGCCGTTGGCAGGGAACGTGCGGGTGATGTCGGAGGCGTAGCCGTCAAGCTCACATCCCGCGTCGATGAGCACCAAGTCACCATCGCGCAATGGCGCTGTGTCGGCGCGGTAGTGCAATACGCAGGCGTTGGCGCCTGCCGCAACGATGGAGGTGTAGGCGGGGAATTGGGATCCGTGTAGTCTGAACTCGTGCAGTAGCTCTGCTTCTAAATGGTATTCGCGTGCATCGTTTCCGGCGCGCAACATGCGGGCGCTGGTTTGCATGGCGCGGATGTG
>RFTR01000068.1 GCA_009923345.1 Betaproteobacteria bacterium | reverse complement strand
TCACTCAACGAAATCAAAGAAGTTTTGGCTTCACGTGGCTTGACCTTGGGCATGAAGCTCGAGAACTGGCCACCTGCAGGCTTAGAGCGCCGCTGATCGCTTTATCAGCAACCTAAAACTCCGTCACCTGGCCGTACCTGATACGGCGGCCGGCAAAATACCAAAGGAAACACCATGCGTCACGGACACGGACTCAGAAAACTCAATCGCACCAGCGAACACCGCTTGGCGATGTTGCGCAACATGATGAACTCGCTCATCGAGCACGAGGCCATCAAAACCACTTTGCCAAAAGCCAAAGAATTGCGCCGCGTCATCGAGCCGATGATCACATTGGCCAAAGAGCCAACTGTTGCGAATCGCCGTTTGGCATTCAACCGTTTGCGCGATCGCGACAGCGTCGTCAAATTATTCAATGAACTCGGACCACGTTACAAAACACGTCCAGGTGGTTACACCCGTATTTTGAAAATGGGCTTTCGCGTAGGCGATAACGCACCCATGGCTTTCGTTGAATTAGTCGATCGTCCTGAAATACAAGACGTTGCTGCTAGCGAAACAAGCGCTTCTTAAGGTACACTAACCCCCTTGTCGCGCGATGGAGCAGCCTGGTAGCTCGTTGGGCTCATAACCCAAAGGTCGGAGGTTCAAATCCTCCTCGCGCAACCACTTTAAATGCCCGCTGTTTAGCGGGCATTTTTCATGGAACGACACACATGCCATTGATTGCCGATGCCCTGATAAACGCACACCGCAAGGTGCAAAACCATGCATGGGGTGATGTGGTTTGGCATGTATGGGGCCAGGAGCATGCAGGTATTACAGCACCTTTGGTGTTGTTGCATGGCGGTTCAGGCAGTTGGACACATTGGGTGCGCAATGTGCAGCACTTGGCGCAAACCCGTTGTGTGTGGACTCTAGATTTACCTGGGTGCGGAGACTCGGCCCTGCCCCCACTAGTCAGCGATGCAGATAGCTTGGCGCCTTTCGTCGGCGAAGTACTGCAAAAAGCGTTTGAGGGGCAGGCAGTTGATATGTTGGGCTTTTCATTCGGAGGCTTAACTGCAGGCTTGTTGGCGGCCGACCACCCCAAACTTTTCAAACAAATGATCATGGTGGGGATTCCCGCATTAGGTTTATTTGAAAAGACACTCCCCATGCGTGGCATGACGCCCAGCATGGACGAGCAACAGCAACGCGCTGTGCATAGACACAACCTGATATCCATGATGTTCGCGCATGAAAGCAGCGCAAGCGAAGAAATCATCGATTTACAAATCCATAACGTCGGAAGAGACCGCCTACGCAAACGACGCATTGCGAGAACCGATGTGCTTTTGGGTTTACAAGACAAATGGACTTGTCCTGTTCACGGTATTTGGGGTGCGAAAGATGCCTTGTACAAAAACACCCTCGTTCGCGTTCCAGAGGTGCTGCACCGCTTGGATTCTTTTCAAGTGGTACACGATGCTGGCCATTGGGTCATGTTCGAAAAGCCAGATGCTTTCCATCAAGTGGTGGATAAGCTTCTAGACAATTAAACACGCCACTACTGCGCGTGTAATTCTGCGCGCACAATCACACCATGCTCTACAAATTTAAATCGAAAGCCACTGCAGACCTCATCATGCTGGAGCCCAATGGCAAACAGATCTTGCGCATCATTGGAAAAGAGCCTGCACCACAAGGCATTTTGGAAGTGGCTGAAATGCTTAATGCCATAGAAGCTTTGCGCCAAGCGGTGCATCAAGAAGAAGATACCCGAGCCCAATTGGACGCACAAAACCTAAGTGGTTCAGAAGACACAAAAGATACAAAAGACTCAAAAAGGGCTGTTACTTCTGGACAAGAGCGACCAGTCAGTTTGAGACAACGTGCAGCACCTTTTATTGAGATGCTTGAACGCGCGCACAAAGCAAACAAAGACGTAGTCTGGGGCGCTTAAGTTGCCAGCCACACACGCTTACGAAGCGCTCACACCCAATGTGGTGCTCGACGCTTTGTCAGACATAGGACTTGCAGTCGACGGCAGATTGATGGCCTTGAGTTCTTACGAGAACCGTGTCTACCAAGTCATGCTCGAGGATGAGCAAGCATTGGTCGCCAAGTTCTATAGACCAGTGCGTTGGAGCGATGCGCAAATACTAGAAGAACACGCGTTCGCTGCAGAGTTAATGACTGAAGAAATCCCAGTGGTCGGCCCCTTGGTGTTGAATGGACAAACACTTCATCATGCCGATGGCTTTGCATTCAGCGTCAGCCCACGTAGAGGCGGTCGCATGCCTGAGTTAGATGACGTAGAAGTACTGGAGTGGGTAGGGCGCTTTATTGCGCGCATACACAGCGTGGGGCAGAGACAAGCTTTTGTAACGCGCCCCACATTGAATCTACAAACCTTCGCAAACGATTCACGTGATTGGCTTTTAGATAACAACATGATTCCCCTCGACCAACAAGCCACTTGGACGTCTTGGTGTGACAAAGCGATAACCATTGCGAAGGACGTTTTTGCAGAACATCCCAGCCAGATGATTCGTCTGCACGGCGATTGCCACCCCGGCAACATCTTGTGGACACCGACAGACCAAGCCAATGGTGGCCCGCATTTTGTGGACTTGGATGACGCGCGTATGGGGCCTGCTATCCAAGACTTATGGATGCTCATCAGTGGCGACCGCAAACAACAAACTTACCAATTAAGCGTCTTGCTAGATGGCTACGAACAAATGCGCGAACTCAATCGCTCTGAGTTGGTATTAATAGAGCCATTGCGCACTTTGCGATTAATCCATTACAGCGCGTGGTTAGCAAGACGCCGGGATGACCCAGCGTTTGTGCAGCATTTTTCATGGTTTGGTAGCAGCGACTATTGGGCTGGCCAAATCCATATGCTCGAAGAACAATGCGAGGCTATGCAAGAGCCCGCATTGGTGGTTTAAACGAGCAAAGCATTCACCCGCTTCACATACGCAGCGGGGTCTTCAGGCAAGCCACCTTCGGCGAGCAAAGCTTGGTCAAACAAGATGTGCGCCAAATCGTGGAAATGCGGATTGGCATCTGCGCTGAGCTTCTTCACCAATGCATGTTCTGCGTTGACTTCCAAAACAGGTTTGACTTCAGGCGCTTCTTGCCCCGCTTGTTTGAGCATGCGCGCGAGCTGCATGGACATGCCATGGTCTTTCACGACCAAGCAAGCAGGTGAATCCACCAAGCGTGTGGTCACGCGTACATCTTCTGCTTTGTCTTTGAGGGCTTCTTTGAGTTTGGCCAAGATGGGTTTGAAGGTTTCGGCGGCATCTTCAGCCGCCTTCTTTTCAGCTTCGTCTTGGAGCTTGCCTAAATCAACAGCACCTTTGGCGACGGACTGCAAGGGTGTGCCATCGAACTCGTTCAAGAAGTTCAAAGCCCATTCGTCCACGCGGTCTGTCATCAACAACACCTCGATGCCTTTCTTACGGAAGACTTCGAGTTGTGGGCTGTTCTTAGCAGCAGCCATGGTGTCGGCTGTGATGTAGTAGATCGCTTCTTGGCCTTCTTTCATGCGGGCTTTGTAGTCCGCGAATGAAACGCTCACGGTATCGCTGGTGGTACTGGCAAAGCGCAAGAGTTTGGCGATCTTGTCTTTGTTGCTGAAGTCTTCGCCTAAACCTTCTTTCAGCACTGCACCGAACTCAGCATAAAACTTCGTGAATTTGCCAGCGTCTTTTTTGTCGTCTTCGCTCGCGTCGTCAGCAGGTACGTCGTGTTTGCTCAAGTCTTCGAGCACAGACAGCACACGGCGGGTATTGCCTTCGCGAATCGCTTTGACGTCACGGCTTTCTTGTAGGAGTTCACGGCTGACGTTCAAGGGCAGGTCAGCAGAGTCGACCACGCCTTTGATGAAGCGCAAATAAGTGGGCATCAAGGCTTCTGCATCGTCCATGATGAATACGCGTTTGACATACAACTTCAATCCCGCTTGTTTGTCACGGTTGAACAAGTCCATCGGGGCTTTGGATGGGATGTAGAGTAACTGCGTGTATTCGGTACTGCCTTCTACGCGGTTGTGAGTCCAAGCCAAAGGTGGCTCGAAGTCGTGGCTGATGTGTTTGTAGAATTCTTGGTATTGCTCGTCGCTCACATCTTTTTTAGGACGTGCCCACAGCGCGTTGGCTTGGTTGACGGTTTCCCATTCGTCGGTGACCACCATTTCGCCAGGTTGGTCTTTCTCGCCTTCTTTCCAAACTTCTTTGCGCATACGAATGGGCAAAGAGATATGGTCTGAATATTTGTTGATGACAGACTTGAGTTTCCAAGCACTCAAGTATTCGTCGGCGTCATCGCGCAAATGCAGAATGATTTTGGTCCCCCGATCGGCTTGGGTAATGGTTTCAACTTCAAACTCGCCTGTGCCTGCACTGCTCCAACGCACACCTTCTTCAGCTTTTAAACCAGCGCGGCGTGATTCGACGGTGATGCGGTCTGCCACGATGTAGCCAGAGTAAAAGCCCACACCGAATTGGCCAATCAATGCGCCTTGGTCTTTGGCGTCGGTTTTTTGATCGCCACTGAGTTGGCCCATGAATTCGCGCGTGCCGCTTTTGGCAATCGTGCCCAAGTGGTCAATCGCCTCTTGTTGGCTCATGCCGATACCGTTGTCGGAGATGGTGACGGTTTTGGCGTCTTTGTCAAAACTCACGCGCACTTCGAGTTCAGACTGGCCTTCAAACAAGGCTGCGTTGTTGAGCGCCTCGTAGCGCAATTTGTCACAGGCGTCTGAAGCATTGGAGACGAGTTCACGTAAAAAGATTTCCTTGTTCGAATACAAGGAATGGGTGACCAAGTGCAAGAGTTGCGATACTTCGGCTTGGAAGGAATGGGTGTGTTTAGACATGGCAGGAGAGGCTTTTAGATTTCAAGTTATCGAGGACAGAGAACGGCCACCGAAACGGGCAAAAAGCACAAAAAATACTAAAAATGTTTAAAACTTCTCTTGCGCCGACAAATATCGCCACTGTCCCACAGGTAAATTACCCAAATTCACCTTGCCAATACGCACGCGCTTTAAACCAACCACGCGCAAACCAACCAATTCGCACATGCGTCGAATTTGCCGTTTTTTTCCCTCTTTCAGCACAAAACGCAGTTGTTCGGGGTTTTGCCATTCCACGCGTGCAGGTTTGAGTGCTTTGCCGTCAAGGCTCAAGCCGTGGCGCAAACGCAGCAATTGCGCATCTGGAAATATCTTTTGCACGTCGGTAGCTTGGTCTTGGTAGGTCACGCGAACCAAATATTCTTTTTCTATCTCACTGTCTTCACCAATGAGTTGACGCGCTACGCGCCCATCTTGGGTGAGAATAAGTAGCCCCACAGAATCAATATCCAAGCGACCTGCGGGTGCCAAGCCGCGCAGTTGCGAGGGTTGTATGCGGTTTTTTGAAGTGTCTTCGCGCCATTGACTGCGTCCGTGTATCAAGGTGATGGCTGGCTCATGACCGTCCTCTGCTTGTCCGCTGACGTAGCCCATAGGTTTGTGCAAAAGAATCGTGACTTGCGTATCTTGGTGGCCTTGTGCGCGGCGATCCACCTCCACAGTGTCCGCAGAAGTTACTTTCACCCCCATGGCAGCTGGCTGTCCATTGACCAGCACCCAACCGTTTTCAATCCACACATCGGCTTCGCGGCGCGAGCACAAACCCATCTCCGCTAGGCGTTTGTTCAGTCGTATGGGTTCTAAGGGAGGTGTGTGCATGGGTAGATTGAAACGCAAGTCAGTTTAGTCGGCGCTGGCCTCACTCACGCCACTGTTGCGCAAGGCTTGCAAATTGAGCACGCGCATGCCGCCATATTCAATGCGAATAGCGCCTTGGTCTTGCAAAGTGTTGAGCGCCACATTCACACGTTGCCGAGACAGCCCGACCAGATAGGCCAGTTCTTGTTGGGTAATGCGCAGCATTTCACCGACACCTGGAAACAAAGTCGGATTAAAAAGAGCGGCCAAGTTGCGTGCGACGCGCACATCGGGATTGGTCGATCGGTCAATTTCGCGCGCCTCAATAAACTGGGCTAAGCGTTCGTTGAGTTGGTTCATCACAAAACGGTTAAAGCCAATCGAATGGTCTAGCAACCAATGGAAGGTGTCGACGGGCAGGCCTGCCACCACACTGGTGCGCAACGCAGAGATGTTGTAGCGGTAGGTTTCGCGTTTAAGCACAGTGCCTTCGCCAAACCATCCGCCTGGGGGGACGCCGGTATAGGTGATAGTGCGACCACTTGCACTGTCTGTGCTCATTTTCAGTAAACCCTCAATTACCCCAAACCAAAAAGTGACAGAGCGCCCCATGCGGCACACATAGTCACCCGGCATGGCAACTCCGACGACAAGCTGTGGTTCTATGCGTTCACGTTCTAGTTCGCTCAGCAGTGAAAGCCAAGGAATACGCGCCAATTCGTCAGGTGAAGCCTGACGTCGGCGTTGATAAACCGGAGAAGATGCACTCATATGGGGAATTCCCTAGTGGGGGTAACGCTAAATTGTCGTTGAAACGACAACATGGCGTCAAATGCAAGCCTAGCATGGTCGCTCTTACTGACTCACTTGGAATATTGATGTCGACCACGTTCCCGCGATTGTTAGCGACCCATGCTGCACAGCGCCCCCATGCGAGTGCCATGCGTGAAAAAGAATACGGCATTTGGCAAAGCATGGAGTGGGCGGCCATGTTGCAGATGGTGACGCAAATGGCTTGCGGCCTTCACCAAGCGGGTTTGCAACGTGGCGAGCATATGGTGGTGATTGGTGCGAACCGACCCCGTTTGTACGCCACCATGTTGGCAGCGCAGGCCTTGGGCGCGATTCCAGTGCCTCTCTACCAAGATGCTGTGGCAGCGGAATGTGTGTTCCCGATCAACAACGCGGAAGTGCGCTTTTGCGTAGTGGAAGACCAAGAGCAAGTCGACAAAATGCTGGAAGTGCGTGAACAGTGTCCGCAAATCAGCCATATTTTTTACGACGATCCACGTGGTTTACGTAAATACGATGCGCCTGGGCTTGGATCTGTCGAAGAGTTATTGGCTGCTGGCGAAGTCTTCGCCAAACAACATCCCTACTTTTATCAGCAAGAAGTTGACAAAGGCCATACGGACGATGTGGCGGCAATGTTTTTTACCTCTGGCACCACAGGTAACCCCAAAGGTGTGGTGCATACGCACAACTCGTTAATAAACCGCGCCCAAGCGGGCGCCAACTTTGACCGCCTGACACACGATGAAGATGTGTTGGCCTATTTGCCTCCCGCATGGATTGGTCAAAACATTTTTAGTTACGCGCAGTGGTTGGTGTGTGGCTACGTGGTGAACTGCCCTGAATCTGCCGCGACTGTGATGATCGATCTGAAAGAGATCGGTCCTACCTATTACTTCGCACCCCCCCGCGTGTTTGAAGGCTTGCTCACCAGCGTGATGATCCGCATGGAAGACGCGGGCAGTTTGAAGCGCGGCATGTTCCATTACTTCATGGACATTGCGCGGAAATATGGTCCTGCCAAGATGGATGGGCAATCTATTGGATTGGTACCGAGTGCGTTGCTCGCTTTGGGTAATTTGTTTGTCTATGGCCCACTGCGCAACACATTAGGCTTTAGTCGTGTGCGTGTGGCGTACACCGCGGGTGAAGCGATTGGCCCCGACTTGTTCCGTTTTTATCGCTCGATCGGCATCAATCTCAAACAACTCTACGGGTCTACTGAAACCGCGGTGTTTGTCTGCTTACAACCTGACAACCAAGCGCGTGCTGATACCGTGGGCATACCTTGCGAAGGTGTAGAAATCAAAGTGGCAGACAACGGCGAAATCTTGGTGAAATCCAAAGGGTTGCTGAAGGAATACTACAAAAATCCAACAGCTACTGCAGAGGTGCTAACCGCCGATGGCTGGTACCACACCAGTGACGCAGGTTTCTTGGATGCCAATGGCCATTTGAAAATCATTGACCGCGTCAAAGACGTGGGCCGTATCCGCGGTGGCAGTAACGATGGCGCCATGTTTGCACCCAAGTATGTGGAAAACAAACTCAAGTTTTTTCAGCACATCAAAGAGGTAGTGGCTTATGGCGACCAACGCGACAAAGTCTGCGTGATGATCAACATTGACTTTGATGCAGTGGGCAATTGGGCCGAGCGTCGCAACTTGCCTTATGCGGGCTATACCGACTTGGCGCAAAAGACGGAGGTGTATCAGCTCATTAAAGAGTGTGTGGAATCGGTCAACGCTGATTTGGCACAAGATAAATTGCTTGCGGGTAGCCAGGTGAGTCGCTTTTTGGTCTTGCACAAAGAACTCGATGCAGACGACGGCGAATTGACGCGAACCAATAAAGTGCGCCGTGGATTCATTGCTGAGAAATACAACGTGTTGATCGACGCTTTGTATGGCGGTGCAACAGAACAATTTATTGAAACCCAAGTGAAGTTTGAAGACGGACGCACTGGCAGTGTCAGCGCTACCTTGCGCATCTTGGATACCAAAACCTTTGCACCAGTAGGGCAGGCGGCATGAGTAAAAAAATAGGGGATGTCATTCTCGACATCCAAAACATCAGCTTGCGCTTTGGCGGCGTGAAAGCGCTGACCGATATCTCTTTCAATGTGCGCGAACATGAAGTGCGCGCCATCATCGGACCTAACGGCGCTGGCAAGAGTTCCATGCTCAATTGCATCAACGGTGTTTACACGCCACAAGAAGGCACCATCACTTTCCGTGGACAAACCTTTGACCACATGGACAGCCATGCCGTTGCCAAGATGGGTATTGCGCGCACATTCCAAAACTTGGCCTTGTTCAAAGGCATGAGTGTGTTGGAAAACATCATGACGGGGCGCAACTTGCGCATGAAAAGCAATATATTTTTGCAAGCTCTGCGTATTGGCCCCGCTGAAAAAGAAGAAATTGCACACCGAGAGAAAGTCGAGCACATCATCGACTTTTTGGAAATCCAAGCGCACCGCAAAACGCCGGTAGGCCAATTGCCTTACGGCTTACAAAAGCGTGTGGACTTAGGCCGCGCATTAGCGCTCGAGCCACAGGTCTTGTTATTAGATGAACCTATGGCGGGCATGAACGTCGAAGAAAAGCAAGACATGTGTCGCTTTATCTTGGATGTGAATGACGAGTTCGGCACAACGATTGTGTTGATCGAACACGATATGGGCGTAGTGATGGATATTTCAGACCGCGTCGTGGTGTTGGATTACGGTAAAAAAATT
>RFTR01000067.1 GCA_009923345.1 Betaproteobacteria bacterium | reverse complement strand
GGTGCCCACTGGCATCTTCAAAGTGATGTCGTCACCCGCATGCCCAAACATGTCTGAGCCCATGCCATGCTGACCGCGCTTGGCCTCATGCCTGCGCGAATAGCGGTAGTCCACCAAGGTGTTGAGGTTGGGATCAGCCACCGCAAACACATGACCGCCGCGACCGCCGTCACCCCCGTTGGGACCGCCAAATTCTTTGTATTTTTCGTGGCGAAACGAGACGCAGCCGTTCCCCCCATCGCCAGCGGCGATGTCGATAAAGGCTTCGTCTACAAATTTCATAACGCCATTCTAAAAAGAAAGCTTCAACAAGCGGGCTCAATAAGAAACACCAACAAGCGGGCTAAATAAGAAAGCCCCGACAAGCGGGGCTTTGTGTGTCTGCCGATGGGTTAACCCATCAAGCAGGCGTCACATTGACCATGTGCTTGTTCAAAGCGCCTTTGACGCCGAATGACACATGGCCATCGACCAAAGCAAACAAGGTGTGGTCTTTGCCCACGCCGACATTGGTGCCGGGGTGGAACTTGGTGCCACGTTGGCGCACGATGATCGAACCAGCGGAGATCAACTCACCGCCGAAAGCTTTCACACCGAGCATTTTGGGCTTGGAATCGCGCCCGTTTCGCGTAGAGCCGCCGCCTTTTTTCTGTGCCATGTCAAATGCTCCTTAGCCGTTGATGGAAGCAATCTGCAGTTCTGTGAACTGCTGACGATGCCCTTGGCGTTTTTGGTAGTGCTTACGACGACGCATTTTGAAAATGCGAACTTTGTCGTGTTTACCGTGAGCCACGATGGTGGCTTTCACAGTTGCG
Organism: Betaproteobacteria bacterium; assembly: GCA_009923345.1. GTDB lineage: Bacteria > Pseudomonadota > Gammaproteobacteria > Burkholderiales > Burkholderiaceae_C > Limnohabitans. The sequence goes on along the minus strand of RFTR01000067.1, from coordinate 8,486 downwards.
CCGGACACCAAGGGAGTGCCGATCTTGAGTTCAGCGCCGTTGCCGACTGCCAACACTTGATCGATCACGATCTCTTGGCCTACGTCCGCAGCAATCTGTTCTACTTTAATTTTTTCGCCGGCAGCAACACGATACTGTTTGCCACCGGTTTTTATGACCGCGTACATATGAAACCTCTAGACGAGTGAATTGTCCCTACGGACGAATTTCCGCAGAGCCCGACATTATAGCAATTCTTTGGTTTTCACGCTAATACCTATAATCGGTTAGCACTTCGGCTCTCAGCCCAAGTTTTACAAGCCCCCTAACCCCATTTCCCCTTGTCAGCCCCGCAAAACACTGCCCATCCGCTCATCGTTGCAGACATGAAAGCCGTCGACCGAGTAATCGCCCAGCGGCTCGACTCTGGTGTGGCTTTGGTGGGCACGGTGTCGCAGTACATCATCTCTGCGGGCGGCAAGCGCATTCGTCCTGCCCTGCTGCTATTGATGGCGGGCGCCTTGGGCTACAAAGGAACCCAACACCACAACCTGGCCGCTGTTGTTGAATTCATACACACCGCGACCCTGCTCCACGACGATGTGGTGGACGAATCTACACTGCGGCGCGGACGACCCACGGCCAACGAGAGTTTTGGCAACCCTGCAAGCGTGCTGGTGGGCGACTTTCTGTATTCCCGCGCCTTTCAGATGATGGTGGACGCGCAGGACATGCGGGTGATGGAAGTCTTGGCTGAGGCCACCAACGTGATTGCTGAAGGCGAAGTCTTGCAACTGATGAATATGCACGACGCGAGTTTGGACGAGGCTGCTTACTTGCGTGTCATCCGATCCAAAACCGCCAAATTATTTGAAGCCAGCACACGTTTAGCGGCTATCTTGGTCAAAAGTCCCAAAGACGTAGAAGATGCTTGCGCCGAATACGGCCAGGCCCTGGGCACCGCGTTCCAAGTGATTGACGACTTGTTGGACTACGACGGCAATACGCAGGAACTTGGCAAAAACCTAGGCGACGACTTGCGCGAGGGCAAAAGCACCTTGCCGCTCATCATCGCCATGCAGCGCGGCACGCCCGTTGAGCGCAGTTTGATCCAACAGGCGATTGAACGCGGTTCAGTCGACGGTCTCACTGAAATTGTTGAGATTGTTCGAAAAACCGGTGCGCTCGACGCCACCCGATCTGCCGCCCTTAATGAGGCCGAGCGTGCCTTGTCTACTTTGACATACATTCCGAATGGTATTTACAAGAACGCCTTGCACGAACTGGCGTCTCAACTGTTGGTAAGACGAAGCTGAAAGGCAATCCCTATGAGCGACACCGATACCCCTTATTCAGACAGCATGCAGCATTGGGATAAAGCGTGTCAGCATTTTCAAGACGAATTTGGTTTTGATGCCCACGAAATAATTACCATCAATACGATTCGGGAAATGTTTTCCGAATTGGTAGAAGAATATAAATTGTCTTTGAATGCGTCTATTTCTTTAATGTATGGACTGTATTTTCTTGGTTACATCACCTTAATTGAAATGATGAAAGCCAAAGACGAAGAATATGAAATAGGCGATTTGACTGATTTTTACGCCATTTTAGACGCTGCAGATAATTGGGCGGGTCGCTCTTTAGATATTGAAAAACTTGTAGAAGCTGCGCAGCCCATTGTCGAGACCACCGAGCAGGTAATGCAAAAACTCAACCTCTCACGTAACTAATTTAATTTGTCATACGGGCAGGGAAATATCCGCCAATTTATTTAATTCAAGGTAACACCAAGCGGCAAGGTGCTTTAATTTTCTTTTCGGCTCGCTTTTCTTCGCAATACTGCATGGAGCGGCGCTCGCCTTCAGCAGACATTTTTATATATATGGAGCATTTAAATACCATGCGGTCGCCGTCATTTTGGCTGTCCCAAGCGGCGGCGCAATGGCTGAATTCATTCATTTCGGGTTTGAGTTGGTGCCAAGTGGATCGCAAACCATCGGGTAAGTCTTTCAAAGGCACTGTAGGGTAGGGCGAAGCGGCTTGCGCCAGGCAGCAAAGAAATGCAAGACAAACCCCACGCCAATAAGACCGATACATACGAACACCTCTGGGAAATAAACAAAGCCACCATATTATGGGTGGCTTTGGTGTACCTGTCGAATGAAACTGAGCCCCTCTTTATAGGGCGTAGCGGCAAGGGTCGATAGGTGTATCAAGGGGCGATAAGGGCTGTATCTAATGTGCCGGCAGTTTTCAACTCTTGCACCCAAGTTGGGGATACGCCACGGCCTGTCCAAGTTTGCTCAGCATTGGCTGGGTTACGGTATTTGGGAGCGACTTTTTTACCAGCCAAAGTGCCTTTTTTAGAAGCCTTTGGTGCTTTTGGGCCCTTGGCAGCTTTGGTTGCCTTGCTAGAACCCAAGGCTTTGGAGATATCGCTAGCGGTTAGGCCGGCCTCTTTCGCCATTTGGACAATCTTGGTCAATACTTTGTCGTGAGATTTGCTCAATAGAGCTTGTTCTTTTTTTGCGATTAAGTCGCGTTGTTTACGCAATGCGGCTAGTTGGCTTGCGACGGTATTACGTGCCATGGAATACTCCCCTAATAATTAATGACACGGCATTATATATTTAATTAGAACAATATTCAATCTCGCATTTATATTGAGTATAAGTATCAATATTATTAATATTTACTCAAAAACGCACGCGATGGGTTAATGAACGCACCAGTTTTTTATAAGAATCTCCCGTCACGGGGGTGAAGTCCATCTTATTGTCTTTTTTAATATCTACCGCCTTGTTGTGAAGTAATTGGGCCGCCCACATATGGGCAAAAGCCGACTTGGCATGCTCCGACCAAGCTTCCCATCCTTTTATTTTTTTAATATGTTTGCGCAATTCTTTGTCGAAGGATTGGTCGTCCAAACTGGTGGATATGGTCGTCTTCACCTTTTGAATCAATACCCCTAGGTCGTCGTCAGGCGAGTCTTCTGTTTGATTTGACGATTCTGGCGTAATAGCGGCAGGCGCAGCAGATGGGGGCGCAGAGCTGTCAGAGGGCGCGCTACCTGTTTTAGCAGCTTTCACCTTGCCTGCATCTATGTTGGAAGTTTGTTCAATTGTTTCGGTCATATATATTCTTTTTAATTGGTCTAATAAAGTTTGCAGGCCAAGGTAAGCATTTTGACGGATTTAGGAAATTCAGGCGCTACGGTTGTCACCTGGAATTGTTGGGCGAATCTGGAATTACTCTCTTGAATAAAGGTGTCTTTGTAGCCATGGGTCACCATCAGGATTTTGGCGTCGCGGTCTAAATAAAAGCTGCGGCTGGTCAAACGGATTGTTCGTTTTTTGCAATCGACGTCATATACCGACAACTCAGAGTTATAGAGTTTGAGTTTTACTTTGGGCTCAGAGCTGGGGTCATAAACAGGTACCTGAGCACGAATAGGCAGCACCATAAACGTACGAATGGTCGACAAACTTCCTTTGCTCTTGATTGAAGGGTCAAAGTATTCGTCCGCATTGCCGTAGTTATCGTCCATCAAAACCCAAGCGGCGGGCGCGGAAACGCTTGCAAGGGTTAAAAGGATAAGGGCGATAAATTTGTGCATATTGGTATATATCGGCACATAGCCAGAGAAATTGATTGTATTTCTCCTTAAAAGTGAATATTTAAATGTTTTTGAGTAGCGCTAAAACAGTAAGGTGATAAATATTCTCACAATTTATTTTTAATTTATAAATAACGTGGCCAATATCCCCAGCCTGGTTACCGCTTCCCACCAAGGTGGCGCGGTCCAACAATTAGAGGCGTTATTACAACGCGCGCTGGAATTGGGCGCGTCTGACGTCCATGTTGAATCTGGCGCCTCATCGTTTCGGGTGCGTTTTCGAATAGATGGGCGCTTGCAGGTGGCGGCCCAACCAACTCTGTCCGTGCGAGACGCCATAGTCTCGCGCATCAAAGTGCTGGCACGAATCGATATCGCCGAAAAACGCCTGCCGCAAGATGGTCGCCTGCAATACACGTACAAAAACCAAACCGTCGATATACGGGTCAGCTCCTTGCCCACTGTGCATGGAGAAAAAATGGTCTTGCGCTTGCTCAAATTCAACCAAGAGCGGCCAACGCTCGCCGACTTGGGTTTTGACGCAGAGGACGAAGCACTTTTAATAAAAGCCATCTCACGTCCCCACGGCATGGTTTTGGTAACAGGGCCTACAGGTTCAGGCAAAACGCTGTCGCTTTACAGCTGCCTCGAGCACCTCAACCGCGAAGATATCAATGTTTCTTGCGTGGAAGATCCGTGTGAAATTTATTTACCTGGCGCTAATCAAGTCAGCATCCATGAGCGCGCTGGGTTGACATTTGCGAGCGCACTTCGCGCACTGTTGCGGCAGGACCCCGATGTGATTATGGTGGGTGAGATTCGAGATACCGAGACCGCTGAAATCGCAATCCAAGCAGCCCATACGGGGCATTTGGTTCTATCGACCTTGCACACCAATGATGCGCCGAGCACCCTAGAGCGCTTACGCCACATGGGCATCGCACCATTTCAAGTGGCATCTAGCGTCCACATGGTTATCGCACAGCGATTGGTGCGGCGTCTGTGCGTTCACTGCAAAAAACCCTCTGCAGAATCGCCAGTGGTTTATCAAGCTGGAGGTTGCGCGATGTGCAATGCGGGCTACAAAGGCCGCGTCGGCATCTACCAAGTTATGCCCATCTCCGCGTCCCTGCAGCAATTGATATTGCAAGACGGCGACGCAATCCGCATAAAAACACAAGCACAGCAAGAAGGCATGCGCAGCTTACGAGAAGCCGGATGGCGCAAGGTCTTACAAGGCATGACGTCGGCGCATGAGGTTTTGGCCCTAACTCCCGATGCGTAGCCAAGAAATCACGCAATTCACTCGGCAAATGGCTACTTTGCTACATTCTGGTGTGGCTTTGCTGCAGGCTTTAGACATCGTCATCAAAGGGATGCCTGCTGGCAGAGCTAAAAACGTCGTGCGCGCTATTCGACGGCGAATTGAGGGTGGCTCGGCCTTACATCTGTCGCTGCGCAGACACGTCGAATTTGGCAACGTCTATTGTGATGTCGTCGCAGCTGGGGAGGCAGCGGGCATGCTGGAGACCATGCTCGAGCGCTTAGCAGAGCACCGCGAAAAAACTGAAAAACTGCAACGCAGCATCCGTGCTGCCATGGCCTACCCCATAGCAGTGCTCGTGATAGCCTTGTCCGTTATGTTGCTGTTGTTCACCTATGTGGTGCCCGCGTTCGAAAACACGTTTGCCGCCTTTGATGCTGAGTTACCTGCGCTCACACGCGGCGTGATCACTCTCAGCCATGCATGTGTTCAATATGGTGTTTGGGTGATTACCGCTCTCTTACCTAGCGTGTGGCTCTGTCAAAAACTTCTTCAATCTACCACCCAATGGCAAAAGCCTTTGCACGCCTTTGTGTTGGGTCTTCCTGTCGTTGGCTTGTTGGTACGCCAAGCCTGCATAGCGCGCTGGAGTCGAACCGTATCTACCTTGTTTGCCACGGGCATGCCATTGAACGAGGCCATGGCTGCGGTGAAAGGCGTCACAGGCAACATCCTCTATGCCAACGCCAGCGAACTGATGCGCAGCCACTTGATGCGTGGTCGCTCGATGGCAAAAGCCATTTCCAGTGTCGAACACCTTTTTACCCCTTGGGTGGTGCATATGGTTGCGATCGGCGAAGAGTCTGGCACTCTAGAACACATGCTCAGCAAAACCGCCGAGCACTTTGAGGCCGAGGTGGAAGCAAGCGTGGCGCGTTTATCGAGCCTGATGGAACCCCTGCTGATCAGCGCGCTTGGGTTGATCGTCGGCATGATGGTGGTGGCCTTGTATTTGCCAATTTTTGAATTAGGAAACGTTGTATGAGCGCGCTAGAGGTCTTACTGATACTGGCCTTAGGACTGGCGATAGGTAGTTTTTTAAATGTCGTGATCTATCGGCTACCACGTATGCTGGAGGGGAAGAGCGACGAATCTCTCAGCCAACCGTCTTCGCATTGCCCCAGTTGCAAAACGCCGCTCAAAATTTGGCACAACATCCCCTTGCTTAGTTATGTCTTGCTCAAACGACGTTGTGGTTTTTGCCAAGCGCCTATCCAATGGCAATATCCATGCGTCGAATTGACCAACGCTTGTCTGTGGCTCTTGTGCACTTGGCATTGGGGCATACAAGCTACGGCCTTTTTTTGGGCGATTGGCTTGAGCCTCTTGCTCGCCTTGTCTGTGATCGATTGGCAAACCACATACCTGCCCGATGCCTTGACGCAAGCCTTGCTGTGGCTTGGTCTATCAGCAAGTAGCTTGAACTTTATAGACATTACTTTGCAACACGCTGTTTGGGGTGCTGTAGCAGGCTATGGGTCACTTTGGTTGGTCGCCACCGTCTTTGAAAGACTCACCGGCAAAGTGGGTATGGGCGCGGGTGACTTTAAATTGCTGGCTGCGCTTGGGGCATGGCTAGGTCCGTTTGCATTGATACCTTTGGTGCTGATGGCTAGCGTGAGCGGGGCGTTGGTGGGTGTCTGGTTGCAATCGACCCAACGATTGGAGCGAGGTGGCTATGTGCCCTTTGGCCCTTTTTTAGCGTCAGCGGGTGCAGTGCAAGCATTTTTGGGCGAGGCGGATGTGTTTTTTTACATAAACTGGTTGCTATGACAGCAAGTTTCCCCCTTCGACTCGGCTTAACAGGCGGAATTGGCAGCGGCAAGAGCACAGTCGCCAAAATGCTCACGGCGCGTGGGGCCGCAGTGATCGATTCCGATGCGATTGCACGCAGCGTCACTGCCGCTAATGGCCCTGCCATGCCAGCGATTGCCGATGCCTTCGGCAAAGAGTTTGTCACTCCAGAAGGCGCACTAGACAGAGAGCACATGCGCGCGTTGGTCTTCTCAGACCCCAGTGCCAAGTTGCGTCTGGAAGCAATCGTCCACCCGCTGGTCGGATTGGCCACACAGGCGCAGGCGCAAGCGGCCATCCATGCTGGCCACACACTGTTGGTCTTTGATGTGCCTCTATTGGTGGAATCCCCACGTTGGCGCAAATTGGTCGATCAGGTGCTGGTCGTCGATTGCCTAGAAAGCACACAAATTGCACGCGTCATGGCGCGAAGTGGTTTAACAAGTGAAGCCGTTCAAAAAATCATCCGCGCGCAAGCGACGCGCGCGCAACGATTGGCTGCGGCGGACATCACCTTGTTCAACGAGGGGCTTGGTTTAGAGCAGTTAAAGCGCGCTGTAGACGCGCTAGCACTGAATGTATGATCGCGGAAGTCACTTTCGACGCAAATCTTTTCGTTTTTCCACGTGATTCTTTACGAACATCCCTTCAACGAACGCGTTCGCACCTATTTGCGCCTCGAGCATCTGTTCAAGCGTTTTGAATCGCTGAATTTACGTGACACCCCAATAGACAACCACTTTGCACTGACCACCTTGTTTGAGTTGGTAGAAGCAGGCGGCCGCACCGATCTGAAATCTGACATCCTCAAAGACCTCGAGCGCCATAAACAACAGTTCACTGCATTGCGCGGCAACCCTTCCGTATCAGAAGAAGCCTTAGACCAATTGTTAGAGCAACTCGAGCGTTGCTTCTCTGGTTTAAATACCGCGATTGGCAAGATTGGTCAAAACATTTTGGACAACGAATGGCTCACGGCCTTGCGAAACCGCGTAACCATTCCAGGTGGGACATGCTCTTTTGATTTGCCCGCCTACCATGCGTGGCAACACCAAGACTCTAGCGCGCGCAGATCTGACATCCAACGCTGGGCTAACGCGTTTCAACCCATGAATGCTTCGGTCAACTTGTTGCTGTCTTTGATGCGTGACACAGGCACTACCCAAAAAATGATGGCCATGGGCGGGCAGTTTCAGCAATCACTCGCGCAAGGAAGATTTATGTTGATGCGTGTGGCGATTGAACCAAGCCTTGGTTTTATCCCAGAAATCAGCGGCAACCGCTTGATGATTTGGGTGCGCATGATGCGTCAAGATGGTGACGGTCGTTTGCAGCACAGCACCGACGACGTGCCATTTGAGATGGCGCTTTGCGTTTAATTGCCTCGCTAGTGCTTGCACTCACGTTACTAAAAGCTACCAACCAAAACGCATAACTGCGTGCGTTGTTCTGGTCTCACTCCGCGACAGTGCGACCCAGAAAACTTCTCTCTTGTGCAAACCACTCCAGCACCGGCAAGGTACCGGGCAACACAGGTTTCACTGTCACGGGCAATTGCTGCCATGTATACAACTGCGCTTCACGCATTTGCAATTCACCTGACCAGCGCCGCACCTTACAAAAATTCAACTGCACCAAGGCGTGCGGGTAGTCGATCTGCTCCGTCTTCCAAGCAACGCAATCTTCGATGCTGATGCCGATCTCTTCGTGCAGTTCACGCTGTAAGGCTTGGGCAACGGTTTCACAAGCTTCCAACTTTCCACCTGGGAA
>RFTR01000066.1 GCA_009923345.1 Betaproteobacteria bacterium | reverse complement strand
ACCAACATGCCTGAGACCACCCAAATTTTGATGGACCAGCACGATATCCAAACACCGGACCAAATGCGCACCGTGATTCGTACGCAAGTTGATTTGGTTTTACCAGAAGGCGCTTCGGTTTTAAATGCACAAGATGATGCCGTCGTAGGTTTGGCAGAACTCAGCGACGGAGAAGTATTGTTTTACGCGCAAGACGCCAACAATGCGCACTTATCTGCACACCGCCAGCATGGTGGACGTGCTGTGTATTGCCAGGAAGGCTTTGTCACCTTGGCTCGGGGCGACCAAGAAACTCCCCTCTTCCATCTCGATATGGAACTCATTGCGCGCCTTCTCAAACAAGGCCTGCATATCAACACCTTATTGGCGACAGTTGCAACAGGATGGTCTCTTGGCATCACACCCTTGCTCATTCGCGCTGGGTTAAAAAACTTTGGACAAAAACATGATCAGGTCAGCAAAGACTTGGCAAGGATGAATGGCTAATGGAAGTCTCACGTATTCGCGCTTTACGCGGCCCTAATCTCTGGACACGCCACACTGCAGTAGAGGCATTGGTGCGGTGCGAGGGCGATGAATCAGATCTCAGCAGCCGCGCTGATTTTGAAACGCACTTGCGTCACTTATTTCCAGGCTTAGGGCAACTCAGCCCCACCGACCGCAAAATCCCTTTGAGCATGGCACATGCGGTGGAAGCCACCACCCTGCATTTGCAAATACAAGCGGGGTGTCCGGTCACATTCAGTCGCACCACTGCCACTAATGAAAATGGCGTCTACCAAGTTGCAGTCGAATACTCAGAAGAAGAAGTTGGCTGCCTCGCTATCAAATTAGCCAGAGATTTGTGCATTGCAGCTGCCCACCATGGTGAATTTGATGTGGAAGCCGCCATTGATCAACTGCGCGGCTTAGACGAAGACATTCGCCTCGGTCCCTCAACCGGATCCATTGTTAACGCAGCGATAGCGCGCGGAATTCCATTTCGCCGATTAACAGAAGGCTCTTTGGTGCAATTAGGCTGGGGTAGCAAACAACGCCGTATCCAAGCGGCCGAAATTGACGCCACCAGCGCCATTGCCGAATCCATCGCCCAAGACAAAGAACTCACCAAGAAACTCTTGCATGCTGCGGGAGTACCTGTGCCGCTAGGTCGCCCCGTCACCAGTGCAGAAGATGCTTGGGCTGCCGCTCAAGAAATAGGTTTGCCCGTGGTGATCAAACCGCGCGATGGCAACCAAGGCAAAGGTATCAGCGTCAATATCTCCACACAAGAAGGTGTGATGACAGCCTACAACACCGCCAAATCTTTCAGAGAAGATGTCCTAGTTGAACGTTATCTGCCAGGTAGCGATTTCCGATTGTTGGTAGTCGGTAACAAATTGGTTGCTGCTGCAAGACGTGATCCTCCGCTGGTCATTGGTAACGGAAAAAACACCGTACGCGAGCTGGTAGAACAAGTTAACGCGTCATCTTGCGCAACAACGCCAACCTCTCCACAGGAGGTACTGCAACAGACGTCACAGACGACGTGCATCCAGAAGTCGCGGCGCGCGCCATTGCCGCAGCCCAAATGGTAGGCCTCGATATTTGCGGCGTTGACGTGGTGTGCGAATCGGTTCTGCATCCCATGGAAGAACAAAGCGGTGGCGTTGTAGAAGTGAATGCAGCCCCAGGCTTGCGCATGCACCTCAGCCCATCCTATGGCAAAGGCCGTGACGTGGGTGAAGCCGTCATTGCGACGATGTTTCCAAATGGCGACGATGGACGCGTGCCTGTGATTGCAGTCACAGGCACCAACGGAAAAACAACTACCGTTCGTCTCACCTCGCATTTGCTTCGCACCCACGGACTGCGTGTTGGCATGACTAACACCGACGGTGTTTACGTCAACGGCCGACAAACCGATAGCGGCGACTGCAGCGGCCCACGAAGCGCGCGCAATGTTCTCGCACACCCCGATGTAGATGCGGCCGTTTTAGAGACTGCGCGCGGCGGCATGTTGCGCGAAGGTCTGGCTTTTGACCGTTGCCATGTAGCCGTCGTCACCAACATTGGCATGGGCGACCACCTGGGTTTGAACTACATCTCAACAGTAGAAGATTTAGCCGTACTCAAACGCGTCATCGTGCAAAACGTTGCGGCATCAGGAACGGCCGTGCTCAACGCCACAGACCCCCTTGTTGCGCGCATGGCAGCCAACTGCGCTGGCGAAGTGATCTTCTTTGGTCTTGATACACACCACCCCATCATCGCCACACATCGGGCACAAGGTAAGCGCGTGCTATTTGTGGAAGATGACCATATCGTTGCGATGCAAGGCCCGCACTCTGTTCGCATCCCTCTGTCTGAAGTGCCAGTCACACGAAGCGGCGCTATCGCCTTCCAAATCGAAAACGCCATGGCATCCATCGCAGCGGCTTGGGCTATCCAAATCCCTTGGGAAACCATTTGCAAAGGACTCGCAAGTTTCATCAGTGACAGCCAAGGCGTTCCTGGACGTTTCAATGTGTTCGACTACAAAGGTGCCACCGTCATTGCCGACTACGGTCACAACCCAGATGCCATCAAAGCCCTGGTGCAAGCGGTCTCCAATCTACCCGCACAAAGACGCAGCGTCGTCATCAGCGGTGCAGGCGACAGACGCGATGACGATATCCGTGAACAAACACGCATCATCGGAGACGCCTTCGACGAAGTTGTGCTCTACCAAGACGCCTGCCAACGTGGGCGTGTAGATGGTGAGGTGCTCAAACTTTTACGCCAAGGTTTAGAAGGTGCCAAGCGTACGCGTCAAGTGGACGAAATTTATGGTGAGTTTTTGGCGATCGACAAGGCGATGGAACGTCTACATCAAGGGGATCTTTGCTTGATTTTGATTGACCAAGTGGAAGAAGCTTTGGCGCATATTACGCACCGGGTTGAGGCGGCTAATTAGTTTCTTTTCTCGTTGCGCGAGAGCGAAGCTAAGGGGGACAGAAAAGCAACTTATATTGATCGCGCAATAAATTCTTCTGAACCTTACCCATAGTATTACGCGGCAAAGCGTCCACCACAAAACACTTCTTCGGGATTTTGAAGTTAGCCAACTGCGACTTCAAAGTAGCAATCACAGCGTCTCCAGAAACTGTGGCACCAGGTTTGGCGATTACCACTGCCACCCCTACTTCACCAAAATCCGGATGCGGAACACCCACCAACGCGCTTTCGGCAACCCCAGCCATGTCGTTGATATAGCCTTCAATTTCAGCTGGATACACGTTGTAACCACCACTGATGATCAAGTCTTTGCTGCGGCCAACAATCACCACATACCCACGTTCATCGATTTTGCCGACGTCTCCTGTTTTGAAAAACCCATCCGCTGTGAATTCTTCTTTAGTCTTTTCAGGCATACGCCAGTAACCTGAGAAAACATTCGGGCCTTTGACTTGAATGCCTCCAATTTCACCAACCGGCAATTCGGCGCCATCGTCGCTGTGCACACGCAACTGCACCCCTGGTAGTGGAAATCCCACGGTCCCACCTCTGCGTTCACTTTGACCTGGATAACGCGCATCTGCCGCGTAGGGATTCGATGTAAGCATGACGGTTTCACTCATGCCGTAACGCTCCAAGATGGTGTGTCCAGTTCGGTCTTGCCATTCTTTGAAGGTTTCGATTAACAACGGTGCAGAGCCTGCAACAAACAATCGCATGTGCGAAGCTTGTTGTTTCGTCAACTCGGGCTCCGCCAACATACGCACATACAAAGTAGGCACACCCATAAACACGGTGGCCTCTGGCATTTTTTGGATGACGAACTTTGGGTCAAACTTTGACATCCAAATCATCTTGCTGCCATTTAGCAATGCGCCGTGAATAGCTACAAACAAACCATGCACGTGGAAGATGGGTAAAGCGTGGATCAACACATCACCAGCGCGCCAGCCCCAGTAGGTTTTAAGCGTTTGGGCGTTGCTGAGCAAATTGCCATGCGACAACATGGCACCTTTGCTACGCCCGGTTGTTCCACTGGTATACAAAATGGCAGCCATGTCGTCTGCAGCGTTTTGCACTACCGTGTGTTTGTCTGAGCAGTGCACGGCACGGTCTAACAAGCTGCCGGTTCTGTTGTCGTTCAAGGTGAACACATATTGCGTTCCAGCCTTGAAGGCAATTTTGCTGACCCATCCAAAGTTTGCGCCACTACACACCACCACGGCAGGCTCAGCGTTTTCAATGAAGTATTGAATTTCTGCACTTTGGTAAGCCGTGTTGAGCGGCAGAAAAACATAACCAGCCCGCAATGTCGCCAAGTAAAGCATCATGGCTTCGACCGATTTCTCAACCTGAACGGCAATGCGTGCGCCTTGAGGAATATTCAGGCCTTCCAACAAGTTAGCCAACATCGCGCTCGCGCGCTCTAGATCGCGCCAGCTGTAATGCAATCCCTCATCAGTTTCAACGGCCGTGGAGTCTAAATGACTGGAAAATTGGGCGCGCAACGCCGCATACAGGTTGTGGTTCATCAGCTCACACTAAATAAAAAACTTCTAATCTAATTTGGCGCCTGAGGCTTTGACCACTACCGCCCATTTTTTAATTTCGCTATTCACAAATGCGCCAAACTGCGGGCCCGTCAAATTGGGGAACTCAGCACCACTATTGGCCCAACCGGTTTTTATCTCGTCGGTTGCGGCGGCTTTACGCACTTCTTCAATGACACGGGCTTGAACATCTGCAGGTGTTCCTTTTGGAGCCCATAGACCATACCAAGTTGTAACGTTGTAGTCGGTAAAACCTAATTCTGCAGCGCAAGGAACATCTGGAAAAGCTGGGCTGCGTTTGCTACCGGACACCATCAAAGCCTTGATTCTTCCACCTTTGATGTGCTGGGCAGAAGATCCAAGACCGTCAAACATCATGTCTACATTTCCGGCGATCAGGTCTTGCAGTGCAGGCCCTGCGCCACGATACGGAATGTGCGTGATAAATGTTTTAGTTTGAAGCTTGAAGAGTTCGCCCGCCAAATGGTGCGAAGTACCACCACCAGCAGATCCGTAGTTAAAACGTCCGGGCTTGGTTTTGACTTGCTCCATAAATGCTTTGTAGTCACCAGGCATGTTTTTAGGATTGACCACCAAAACGTGCGGAACGCTTGCGACTATGGCCAGCGGAATGAAATCACGCTCGAGGTCGTAATCAAGCTTGGGGTACATGGACGGCGCAATGGAGTGATGTACAGCACCCATAAACAAGGTATAGCCATCAGGTACAGCTTTCGCTGCAACGCCAGCACCTAAGTTACCACCAGCCCCTCCCCGGTTATCGATCACCATAGTCTTGCCGGTGAGTTTGGAAAACTGTGCAGACAAAGGCCTAGCAAACGTGTCTGTGCCGCCTCCCGCAGGAAATGGCACAACAAGGCTCACGGGTTTAGTGGGCCAACCGGGTTCAGCATGGAGATCGAACCCCAAAGTGGCTAGTGTTGCAGCAGAAAGCCCAAGCCATTGGCGTCGGTTTTGCGTAAAAGTATTGTTCATAGCAATGTCTCCTTTTTAATTTGATGCGATTAGTGACTGAAATACAAATCTTCCACCTGGCTAGAGGCGGGAACATCTCCAGACTCTAACTGTTTACGGTGTTTGTCGATGCGCTTGAGATCGTACAAATAATTGACCATCATTCCGTGAGATTGTCTGAGACCTTTGGCAGAGGGGTCCGCATAGAAATTAATGCGTTCAATCCTTGCGCCATTGCCCAAATGGAACCGCGCCACAGTGTCCAACACCATCTCGCCCTCTTTGGCGCGTCCCAGATACTGAGCAGCACATCGGGTCAAAAATTCGCGCACAGGCGATTTGTTTGAAAGGCTAGCCAAGACCTCTGGCTGCTCCAAAGCTGCAAGCACATGGATAGAAGACGGTGGCTCAAAACTCAAGGCACGTCCTAGCTGCGAAAGCTCTTTGTCAGACAACTTTTCAAGCAGTGATTCTAAATTTTTAGACAACCAATTTCTGAATCCTGGAATTGGGGACAAGGTCGCAAAAGTTTTGAGCTTGGGGAATTCAGAACGCAGAGTCTCCACCACCCGTTTGATCAGAGAGTCACCAAAACTGACACCTCGTAATCCAGTTTGTGTGGTGCTGATGGAATAAAAAATTGCGACGGAGGCCTTATGTAAATCTGCATTGGCAGCGGTCTCGTCTAACAAGGGCATGATGTTGTCGGCGATCTCGTCGAGCAATGCGACTTCCACAAATATCAGCGGCTCGTTGGGCAAACTCGGGTGAAAAAACCCATAGCAACGTCGGTCGCTATCTAAGCGGTTCTTGAGATCCGCCCAGCTGCGAATATCGTGCACGGCTTCGTACTTGATGAGCTTTTCAATCAGAGAAGCGGGAGAGTCCCAACTGATAGTGCGCAACTCCAAAAAGGCTACGTCAAACCAGGTAGAAAACAGGTTTTCTAGTTCAGCATCTAGCGCCAGCAGTCGTTTATTGCTTTTGACTTGCGGCAGCATCTCCGCGCGCAAGTCCACCAAAAACCGCATGCCGCCCGGATAGGCGGCAAAGCGTTGCAACAAACGGGTACGGGGCGACACCAAGGCACGTCGCAGCCGAATCTCTGCCGCGCCTTCGTCGACGGTGCCAAGGGCGGCATCGTATTCGTCCCTCGCTGCGCGCACTTTTGTGGGGTCAGGGCCAAATTGCTCGCTAATGAGTAGCCACAGATCTTGTCGCTCACTGGTCTGAGCTTTTGTGTACCAATCTGCTAGCGCTTTGGCGCGACGTCCGCCTTCGACCTCGCTCACCTTTGGGTCGACCACTGACTGCAATAGCAGCAGCGTACGACGCAAGGAACGGGGCGAAAGGGCTTCTTTTTGCTTGCGTACAGTGGCGTCTAAACGTTCGCGCGTAGATCGGGCAACCTCTTCTGGAGGTACGCTTGCCGGCGCAGAGTTACGCAACAAATTGAGTTTGGTACTGAGCCAGTTGGTTGCGTTCATGCGTATGGAGTTGTGGGCGTTTCATCGTTTTGTAACACAACCGATGCCCACATCCAAGCACCTACCGCCACCATGGGAACGCACAACCACTGGCCCATGCTCCAACCCAGCGCCAGCAATCCCAAATGGGCGTCTGGTTCTCGAAAGTATTCGGCCATGAATCGCATCAGGCCGTAGCCCATCAAAAATACGCCAGACACTGCGCCCACTTGCCTAGGTTTTCGGGCATAAAGCCACATCACTGCGAACAACAACAAGCCTTCACCCAAAAATTGGTACACCTGTGAAGGATGTCGTGCAAGTAGCGATCCAGTTTGAGGAAACGCCATCGCCCAAGGTAGGTCAGGGTCTGCTGCTCTACCCCATAACTCGCCGTTGATGAAGTTACCCACTCTGCCCGCGGCCAATCCCGTTGGTACGCAAGGCGCAATGAAATCGGTCACGGCTAACCACGGGCGTTTGCGTTGCCAAGCGAACAGCGCCATTGCCGCAATCACGCCCAACATACCGCCGTGAAAGCTCATGCCGCCTTGCCACACATAAAACACCTCGATGGGGTGATCGGCGTAATAGGACAGTTTGTAGAACAGGCAATAACCGACGCGCCCGCCTAAAACCACACCTATAACCCCAAAGGTCAACAAGTCATCCACGTCTTGGACAGCCCATTTACCTTGTGCCACCCATTCGGCATAAGGCTGATGTTGCAACCGGCGTTTGGCTAGGAAAAGGAATAAGGCAAACGCTACTAAATAAGTAATGCCATACCAGTGGATGGCAACGGGCCCGAGTTGCAAGGCGACAGGGTCAAATTGGGGGTGCATCAGCATATTCGCCATTGTGCGCGAGGTTTGCGTAGGCGACTCCGCCCCACAAAGAGGCTACTCAGGGGGATAAACTAAGCGTTTTTGTTCGATTGAGCACTCCACCATGGCCACTTCACCTATCAAAATCAACCGCCGCTCCGCCAACATTACCGAAGGCAAATCCCGGGCGCCCAACCGTTCGATGTATTACGCCATGGGCTACCAAGAGGGTGACTTCGTCAAACCTATGGTCGGCGTGGCCAACGGGCACAGCACCATCACACCATGTAACAGCGGCTTACAAAAACTAGCCGATGCTGCCGTGGAGGGCATTGAGGAAGCTGGCGGTAATGCCCAAATTTTCGGCACACCCACTATTTCCGATGGAATGGCAATGGGCACCGAGGGCATGAAGTATTCCTTGATCAGCCGCGAAGTGATTTCTGACTGTATCGAGACCTGCGTGCAAGGCCAATGGATGGACGGCGTTTTGGTCGTTGGCGGATGCGACAAAAACATGCCGGGCGGCATGATGGGCATCTTGCGTGCGAATGTTCCCGCGATTTATGTCTACGGAGGCACCATTCTTCCGGGCTCCTACAAAGGCAAAGACCTCAACATCGTCAGTGTGTTCGAGGCAGTGGGCGAAAACTCAGCTGGCAAATTGAGCGACGCAGATTTACGCGAGATTGAAATGCGCGCGATACCAGGCACGGGTTCTTGCGGTGGCATGTACACCGCCAACACCATGTCGTCCTCGTTTGAGGCCTTGGGTATGTCTCTGCCCTTCTCTTCCACCATGGCCAACCCACACGACGAGACTCAAAACTCGGCCAAGGCTTCGGCCAAGGTGTTGATCGAGGCCATTAAGAAAGACATCAAGCCACGCGACATCGTCACCAAAAAATCTTTGGAAAACGCTGTTGCCGTCATCATGGCGACTGGCGGTTCCACCAACGCCGTCCTCCACTATTTGGCCATTGCGCATGCCGCCCAAGTGGATTGGACAATTGACGACTTTGAGCGTATGCGCAAAAAAGTCCCGGTCATTTGCGACCTCAAACCTAGCGGTAAATATCTAGCTGTCGACTTACACCGCGCTGGCGGCATTCCACAAGTCATGAAGATTTTGCTTAAAGCGGGCTTGTTGCATGGCGACTGCATGACCATCACTGGCAAAACCGTGGCCGAAAACTTGGCAGATATTCCCGATACGCCACGCGCTGACCAAGACGTTATCCGCACTATCGACAAACCCATGTACGAGCAAGGCCATTTGGCGATTCTCAAAGGCAACCTTTCTCCCGAAGGCTCGGTCGCCAAAATCACCGGCTTGAAAAACCCCGTTATCACGGGCCCAGCCCGCGTGTTTGACGACGAGCAATCCGCGCTTAAAGCTATCCTGGATGGCAAGATCAAAGCCGGCGATGTCATGGTCTTGCGTTACCTCGGCCCCAAAGGCGGCCCAGGAATGCCTGAAATGCTGGCCCCCACTGGCGCCTTGATCGGAGCTGGCTTGGGCGAAAGCGTGGGCTTGATCACCGACGGACGTTTCTCAGGTGGCACATGGGGCATGGTGGTAGGCCACGTTGCCCCT
>RFTR01000065.1 GCA_009923345.1 Betaproteobacteria bacterium | reverse complement strand
GCCACTTTGCAAAGTGGCCAATGCTTTTTTGGCTTTCAAAATAGGCAAAGGGCAATTGAGGCCACGGGTGTCGAGTTCGAGATCGATATGCATGGTTTTTATTCTATATTTTGCGCGGCGCGCTCTTCCCATGTCATGAAGCGCGGCTCAATGCCTTGGGTGCGTAACCAATCTCCCACTGCAAAGCCGGTGCCCGCTGGCCAGCAGATGACGTCTTCAGGCTTGTAGAGTTTGTATTCAGCCAATTCTGGCGACAACTTAATTTCGCCATTTGCCACTGCGTGATACGCGATGATGACTTGGTTCATACGCTGAAAGTCATACACGCCTACCAACTGCAAGGCACTGACTTGCAAGTTAGTTTCTTCTGCAATTTCTCTTGTGACGCCTTCTTGGGGAGACTCGCCCGCCTCCATAAAGCCAGTGATTAAGGCAAAACGTCTGCCTGTCCAAGCGGCGTTTCGCGCTAACAAAATTTTCCCTTGGTATTGCACGATGCCAGCTAGCACCGGCGTTGGATTATTCCAATGCGTCCAATCGCATGCCACACAACGCAAACGCTCGACCCATCCGCCGTCTTCTTGTTTAGGAATCAATTCCAATGGTGTTGCACAGCTTGGACAAAAACGAAATGCACTCATGATGGAAACACTCCAGTTGACAAATACCGGTCACCACGGTCACACACAATAAATACGATCGTGGCGTTTTCCACCTTCTGTGCTATTTGCAAAGCGACCCAACAGGCACCTGCAGCGGAAATACCTGCAAATATTCCTTCTTCTCGCGCCATCCGGCGGCACATGTCTTCTGCATCTTGTTGGCTGACAAACACCAATTCGTCGACATTGGTAGCGTCATAAATTTTGGGCAAATAAGCTTCTTGCCATTTGCGAATACCAGGAATACGGGAACCCTCTTGCGGTTGCGCACCAACGATGCGTATTGAAGGGTTCATGGATTTCAAATAACGCGAGACCCCAGTGATGGTGCCAGTGGTACCCATCGCGCTGACGAAGTGGGTAACACGCCCTTGCGTATCTTTCCAAATTTCAGGGCCTGTGGTTTCAAAATGGATACGCGGGTTGTCATCATTGCCGAATTGGTCGAGCACGCGGCCCTTTCCTTCTTTCTGCATGGTTTCTGCCAAGTCACGCGCGTATTCCATGCCTCCACTTTTAGGCGTCAAGATAAGTTCTGCACCAAACGCTTTCATAGTTTGGGCGCGCTCTATAGAAAGGTCTTCCGGCATGATCAACACCATGCGATAACCTTTGATGGATGCTGCCATCGCTAAGGCAATGCCTGTGTTGCCAGACGTTGCTTCAATCAAGGTGTCGCCAGGTTTGATTTCTCCACGCTCTTGGGCGCGTTGAATCATCGACAACGCAGGTCGGTCTTTAACTGAGCCCGCAGGGTTATTGCCTTCTAACTTTCCCAAAATGATATTGCCACGCGCTGCATTATCTTTGGCACCAATACGCTGCAATGCAGCCAAAGGCGTTTTGCCGATAGCGTCTTCGATCGTGGGGTAATTGGGTGTGGAGTTATTCGATTGCATAAAAGTTCTAAGGGATCACTGATAACCAAAAAAGTATTAATCTTTTTTCTTTTTGTTCACGATGTCAGGGGTAATTGCGTCGACCGTATTGACGACAGTTTTAGCGCCATAGACAACCGCACTGCCTGCGGCATCTGCAACGGCTACGGCTGTACTACATGACGCTAGCACTAAGCAAATTAAGGCAGTTAAAAATATACGCATATGCGGTTTCCTTACATGGTGTTTAGCATCAAACTGTAACAGTTACCCATTAAATGCTTCCCACGTTAATTCGACTTCGCAATTAGAGGGGGGAATGTATTTGAATTATTTGCCCGCATTGGGAAAGAATAATTGTTCCCCACCAATTTTGTAGCTAGCAATAGCAGATTGCCCGACAGGAGAGACAACCCAATCGATGAATTTTTGCGCTGAATCCACTTTGACATGTGGGTGTTTGGCAGGATTAACAGCCATCACACCATATTGGTTATATAGGCGGCTATCACCTTCCACCAGAATCTTCATAGAGCCACGGTTCTTGAAACTCAACCAAGAACCACGGTCAGCGAGCACATAAGAATCAGTAGATGATGCGATGTTTAAAGCTGGCCCCATACCGCATCCGCACTCTTTGTAGCCAGTTCCTTTGTTTTCAAGATTGGCATTCTTCCAGTATCGAAGTTCAGCAGCGTGCGTCCCACTTTTGTCACCTCTGGAGATGAAAGAAGCATTAGCTTTTGCCAAGCTTCTCAAGGCGTTGATGAATTCTTTGCCAGCCACTTTGGCTGGGTCATTGGCTGGTCCGATCAACACAAAGTCGTTGTACATCACGGGCAAACGTTTGATGCCAAATCCATCGGCAACAAACTTCTCCTCTGCAACTTGGTCGTGTACGAACAAGATATCCGCGTCCCCTCTGCGACCCATATCTAGTGATTGACCAGTTCCTAGTGCGACAACTTTGACGTCAATTCCAGTGCTCTTCTTAAATTCTGGCAGCAGGTGCTGAAACAGTCCTGATTGCTCAGTTGAAGTTGTGGATGCCATGACTAAATTTTGCGCAAAGCATGTCGTGCTTGCACTTATCAAAAAAAAAGCTGCAAAGACTCGGAAAAAGAGTTTTCTTGTCATGAAGTCTATTGGTTTGATTAAATCTTACATCGTTATACCACCTCGATCGAACGCGTCTCATCTCTTTGCTAAGTTTGCCCCTTTTGCAATAACCCGCAACAGCACTGACTGATGGATAAAAAAATAAATACCTTATGCATTTATTTAGAAATAGGGATAAGGCGATCGCTTTAACGCTTTGTAAATTACTGAACTTATCAGTCAAGGGCAATCAAAAGCTCTTCTTTTAATGCCAACATCAAGCTCTTAGCATTGAGTTTTCTTGTTCTGGAATAGTCTTGACCAGCCCATAAACTTTGATATTCACCGTTATTTGTTCTTACCGCTAATTGCCTTAGAGATGCTGTCATCGTATTTTGTATTGGAAAAGGCAAAACCACTTTGCCATCCATCAATTGAATAAATTCGTTATCTATTCCCCGAGCAGGCCTTCCAGAAAATCCTGTCGTGAATACTGAGCCCCTGCCATGGTGCTTGAGCAAATACTCTTTATGAGCAGAAGAGGCAGTTGACTCATCACAACATAAAAAGGCTGTTCCCATTTGAGCGGCCACAGCGCCAGCCTTTAACGCATTGGCAATATCTGCTCCATCCATTATTGCGCCTGCGGTAACAACAGGAATAGAGCATTCTTTAACCAGTTGCTTAGTTAAACCGATTGCACTTAATTTTTCATCTTCTCCGTCAGGGTTAAATATGCCTCGATGCCCGCCGGCCTCAATGCCTTGCGCAACAATAAAATCAGCGCCGGCTTTTTCAACTGCCCTTCCCTCTTTAAGACTTGTCGCAGTAATGCCAACAGTAATTCCTAGTGAATGCGCTTTTTCAATAAGACTCAGCGACGGAACTCCAAAATGAAAAGTTAATATTTCTGGACGATGCGTCCATATAGGATTAAGTTGATCTTCAATAGCAGGATAAAACGGGGCTTGAGGGGTGGAAACTGAATACTCGCCTGCAACAGGCAAATTCTTTAATGCTTCAATGGCTTGCGTTTGAATCGCTTGAGATGGCAAATCGACTGGGCTAAACACGAAGAAGTTGGCATTGATAGGGCCATTTGTTAAGGCTCTCGTAGCCGCTAAATCTTCGCTAATTTTTTGTGGAGTGCTATAAGAGAATCCAAAACTACCAACACCGCCAGCATTAGAAACTTCTGAGGCTAGCAATGGATTATTGGTGCCGCCAGCCATCGGCGCCTGAATAATCGGAACGCCTAACTTAGAGAAGTTGAACATAGCTGTTGCATTAACTTTTGATCAAAAATTCATTATATGAAGGGGTATCTAAAACACAAAGTCTCCAATGAGAAAACCACCCGAAGGTGGTTTTGGTTTTTCTCAGTGGCTCGGTGCGTAATCTAACCACCGACAAAAGGGTTTGCAATCCTTTACTTCACTCAACTTGAACGTAAGCCCTGATCAGCAACAACCCCCTCACCACCAACCGTCGGTCCAACCGACACTTAGTACTTAATAGAGTCGAGCCAGCCGATTGCGTTTGCTTCAAAGTCGTACCCTAAAGCGCATAGCTTTGTTTCAGCGAGCTGTTTGGGCTAGCCAAGTCCAAGTAGGTGTTCGGGATTTATCGCTTGTGTGATGTGTATCGCTTGAAACGACAGCTCCACCAAACATAACTACCTGACAAGTAAGTATCGGTTGAACTGACATATCGGAATAGCCGGCAAAAAGTTGCCGCTCAATATCGTCAATTCGGCAAGGCCTGTTTATTGCTTGATATCTCTTAATTCGAGATGGAAAAAAATGACAGTCAACACCATTGGTCAAAGCACCTATGCCAGCGGCCTTCAACAAAAACAACAAAACATGAACAACATGTTTGCCGCTCTCAAGTCTGGCGATATGGCATCGGCACAAAAAGCGTATGCATCCTCAGGCATGCCACCCATGGCTGCAAATAACACCAGCCCCCTCGGTCGTCTTTATCAAGCCCTGCGCCATGAAGACTTGGCAGGCGCGCAAAAAGCCGCACTCGACATGCAGGGCAAGCACGGTAAAAACGCTAGCAGCTCTGCCAACTCAACCCAAAACAGCGCCATCGCTGCGTCAACGCCAGCACAAAAGACAGCTGCTGCTTTAGCGCACGCCAGTCTCAAAGCACAACAGTCCAGCCTTTTAGCGATGTTGGGACGCGGTACGAACATCAACACATGGGGCTAAAAGCCTACTCAAATCCCCCACTCACACGCACTGAGCCACATGACAGCTCTATGTCATAATATTCGTCTCTCCTCCGCGCCCGGGTGGTGAAATTGGTAGACGCAGGGGACTCAAAATCCCCCGCCGCAAGGCGTGCCGGTTCGATTCCGGCCCCGGGCACCAGCGGTCCAAGGCTGCTGTTAAAGGTTTGTCCTCATCGACCTTTTGTTTCAAAGATCTGTGGTTATCTTATGAATGACGATGAATTTTCAGGCTTTGTAAGCAGTGGCAAGAAAATGCGGGTATCTGTGTCCGAGCACACAGGAAACGCAAAAAACCCAAAAAACATAGTGACGTCTCATGAAGAAGAGACTCAAGAAAAAGTTCGCTCGTTTGAAGATAAAGAAGGGGAATTTGATCCCTTGGCCCACAACACGGCGCCTGAGCAAAACCTACGTTTAGACAAATTTGTCACCAAGCCTGTTAAAGACATCAAAACGCAAAATGCGCCTTCCGACAAAACGCCCCTAGAGAATGTGCTATTTGTTAACCAGGCACCTGCACAAACCAACAAGCAAGCAATCTCACAAAGTCCTGCAGATTCAAGCAACAAGCAAAGCGCAAATACAGGCGCAACCAAAGACAACCTTCAAAGTGTTACCTCCAATGCCTCCGTTGACAACCTCCAGGGCATTCCTACTGATACACAGTCAGATAACCACCAAAGCATTTCTAGCGTTTCATTAAAAGAAAATCAACAAGGCATCCCAACCAACAACGTTGAAGACAATATTCAAGGTATTGCTAGCGATAAGTTGCAAGATAACTTGCAAGGTATTGGTAACGACAAGTTGCAAGACAACCTGCAAGGAATTCCTACAGAAGCGTTTGAAGAAAACCTGCAAGAGCTTCCTTCGACACAACCGGCTTCAAACAACTCGCAAAGTATTCCAACGGGCAATGCCGAAACCAACATACAAGGCATTCACACCGACCATGTGAACGACAACCTGCAAGACATTGCCATCGATCGTCCTTCAGACAATCTCCAGGCCATCCCCACGGCGCAGCGCGATATATCTAAACCAGCGACTATTGCAAAAGATCCAATCAGCACGAACGATGCTGGCATCACCAAAGAAAATATCCAAGAACGCAACGCCCTAGTTGAAAAAGAACAAGTCAAGACAAACACTGCCTCTATTCCCAAAGATACCCACCACGAAACACGTCAGGCCTTAGACAAAGACAGTTTTGAAGACCGCGGTGCATCGGTTACAAAAAAACCGCTTGAAGACAATCTGCAAGCAGCCCCGTCTGTAGCCCCTATTGGCGACAACTTACAAGCAATCGACCACCAGGCAATTGCCGACCATTTTGAAGTTTTACCCACTGACGTCAGATCATTAGAAGAGAGTAAGAAGACTGCGAATAAGCCGATTACCAGCAAAGTTGCACCAACGGCACCGAGTGTTGTTGCACCTATTAACAAAGCGGCACCAAGCAAGCAGTCAACCAACCCGCAGAGAAATTCTCTGGCAAGTGCTATTTCTCCTGCGGAAGCCAAAAAAATTGCTATGGCACACCAAGCCCAAATGGAAGCATTCCATGGTCGCTTAGCAGGCATCAAACACAATGTGGACGAACTCAACCACAAGTTAGACGATCTCGAGAACAAAAGTTGAGTTTTTTTGGAGCAATCTGTGAGCCATTTATTTTCTGAATTCACCCTGCAATCTCCGCGCGGACCTCTCGTGCTTCACAACCGCGTGGTCGTTGCACCCATGTGTCAGTACTCTGCCAACGAAGGCCAAGCCACTGACTGGCACCTGATGCATTGGGGTAATTTGCTCAATAGCGGCGCATCGATGTTCTTCATTGAAGCGACTGCCGTTACTCCCAAAGCGCGTATCACACCAACGTGTTTAGGTTTGTGGGATGACGCAACTGCAGCGGCGTTGAACGATAAATTGGGACGCGCACGCCACTTGGCACCCAAAGTACCCATCTGTATTCAATTAGCGCATGCCGGACGCAAAGGTTCCAGTGCAGCGCCTTGGCATGGAGGCCAATTGTTAGACGGAGCCCATGGTGGCTGGCAACCAGAAGCGCCCTCTGCTGTTCCACATTTAGAGCAAGAGACGCCGCCAGATGAAATCACGGCGCAAGGATTAATCGATATCGAACAAGCTTTTGTCAAAGCAGCCCAACGTGCAGACGCTATGGGTATTGAAGCCATTGAGTTGCATGGTGCACATGGTTATTTGTTACATCAATTCTTGTCGCCTATTGCAAATAAGCGCACAGATACCTATGGCGGTAATTTTGATAACCGTACTCGTTTTCCGTTGCAAGTTTTTAAAGCTGTGCGCGCCGCTTACTCTGGTGTTTTGGGTATGCGACTCTCAGCCACCGATTGGGTGGACAACGGATGGACGCCAGAAGAAACCGCTGACTTTGCCGCACGCTTAAAACAAGAAGGCGCAAATTTTGTACATATATCCACCGCTGGTGTTGCTGCCCAACAAAAAATTCCAGTAGGTCCTGAGTTCCAAGTGCCATTTGCCAAGCTTGTGAAAGACAAAACAGGCTTGCCTACGATTACAGTGGGCTTAATCACTGAGCCTCACAAGGCTAATGACATCATTGCGCGCGGTGATGCGGACTTGATCGGTTTAGCCCGCTCATTTCTCTACAAACCACGCTGGATGTGGGAGGCTGCAGCTGCTTTGCAAGGCACAGTAGAAGCTAGTCCGCAATACTGGCGAAGCCTGCCACGTGAAGCGCAAACAATTTTTGGTCCCGTGCGCGTTGGTCAGCGCTAAATACATCTGAAAGGAAGACACATGGTTTGCATATTTCGTCGCCAGTTTTTTGTACAACTTGTTGTATTGACTGCATTGACTAGCAGCCTTGCGGTTCCTATCAACGCGCTTGCGCAAGCAGATAACTATCCCAGCAAGTCCATCACCTTGGTGGTCCCTAATCCACCCGGCGGATTGGTGGACACATCGGCGCGTTTGGTTGGAGACCCTCTAGCCAAACTAACCGGCCAAACCGTAGTGGTAGACAACAAGCTTGGTGTCGTATTCGGGCTACCACATTGCCAATCCCATCTTGATGGACAAACTGCCTTGGGACTTAAAAGACCTCACCCCAATTGGTTTGATCACCGTGGCAACCAATGTCGTTGCAGTACAT
This sequence comes from Betaproteobacteria bacterium, assembly GCA_009923345.1. Lineage (GTDB taxonomy): Bacteria > Pseudomonadota > Gammaproteobacteria > Burkholderiales > Burkholderiaceae_C > Limnohabitans. The sequence continues at coordinate 1,370 of RFTR01000065.1, read as the reverse complement.
CCTTCTATTCCCGTCAATACGCTCAAAGAATTTATCGCGTGGGCTAAACAAAACCCTGGCAAATTGAACTATGCGTCGCAAGGCAACGGTTCTGTGTCACACATCGGTACCGAAATTTTTAAACAGCAAACGGGGATCGAGATGACCCATGTGCCTTACAAAGGTTCTGGCCAAGCGATTCAAGATGTTTTGGCTGGACAAGTACAGGTTTTTATCACCACCCCTCCATCCGTGATGGGTCATGTACTGAGCGGTAAATTAAAAGCATTGGCTGTTACCGGTAAAGTCCGACACCCACAATTACCGCAAGTACCTACTGCAATAGAAGCTGGTCTCAGCGGTTTTGAGCTTGAGTCTTGGGTAGCTCTCTATGTTCCAAGTGGCACGCCTAAAGAAGTTGTGCAAAAGCTCAGCAACGATGTGAAGCGTGCGATGGAACAACCTGACACCAAACAACGTGCTGACGCTGCTGGCGTTGAGGTGCGCTACTTAACGCCAGACGCCACGACCAAACTGCTGGATCGCGACACAGCCAGTTGGGCCAAAGCTATCAAGGCTGCCAATATCAAATTTGATTGATATCGTGGGGTACTAGTTTTGGGCTTTGAGCCCATCTTGCACCTGCGGATATAGCAAGCGCAACCGCAATTCACGCTTCATACGCGTGTTGACCAAGCGGCGCGATTCGCTCATAAAGCTCATTTGCATTTCGCCTAATTCAAGTTGGGCTTTTGAACGACTGATGCGTGGTGGTTTTGGCAAACCATACACACCTGCCGCCATATCGAAATAATCTCCCATCAACATCTGGCTGTCGTCATTGATGTTGTATGTGCGTCTTGCTTTTGCAAAACAGCTGTGCCACGCGTTAATCGGTCACGGGGTGTCCCACCTACGCGGTCATCAGCATAGATGCCAGGAATGCGCAACACACTCATGCGAATAGCGTTGCCGCGTAATCGCGCAAGATGGCGCAACCGCTGCTCGGCATCAACCCTACGCTGGGCTCTGCTGGTTTTGGGATGCGTTAATCGTGTCTCTGTGACCCACGCACCATCGCAGTCTCCGTAAACGCCACTGGTAGAACCATAGACCACACTGATTGGCGCTGTTCGCAACATTAATGCACGGGCTAGCGCTAAAGTGCGGGGATCTTGATTACCTTGGAGTGGTGGCGGAGCCAAGTGCACCACTCGCGTGGCAAGACCTGCCAAACGCTTTAAGCTATTGGGTTGGTCTAAATTGCCTAAGAGGGGTGTGATGCCTGCATCACGCAGTTCAGTGGTTCTCTGCTGTTGCGAAGTCAATGCAAAAGTTCGCACATGACGCTGCAGACGCGCTAAACGCATGCCTACGTCGCCACATCCGAT
>RFTR01000064.1 GCA_009923345.1 Betaproteobacteria bacterium | reverse complement strand
AAGCTTTGACGGTTGCTACTGCGACTTAAATTAACGTAAACGGGTTTGATATGACGAGCATCTTCGACCAAGGATTAGATAAAAACATTGCCAATTTCACGGCGCTTTCTCCTGTGAGCTTTGTAGAGCGCAGTGCTGAAATCTTTGGAGACTTGCCTGCCATCATCCATGGCAAAAGACGCTACAACTGGGCGCAGACACGTGAGCGCTCAGCGCGACTGGCTGCGGCTCTCAAGTCCCAAGGCATTGGAAGAGGAAGTACGGTGAGCGCGATGCTGCCCAACATTCCTGAGATGATCGAAGTGCATTACGCGGTACCTGCTTTGAACGCTGTACTCAATACTTTGAACACCCGACTAGATGCCGCTTTGATCGCTTGGCAACTTCACCACTGTGAATCGAAGGTGTTGATTACCGACCGTGAATACGCACCAGTTATTGCAAAAGCCTTGGACATCCTCAAAACAGAGCATGGCCGAGACATTGTGGTGATTGATGTTTGCGACAGCGAATACGCGGGAGCAGGCGAACAGTTAGGCCAACATGCATACGAAGATTGGTTAGCGTCACATACTCCGCTCTCACGTTTGGAGGGCCCACAAGATGAATGGGACGCCATTGCCGTGAGCTACACCAGCGGCACTACGGGTGACCCTAAAGGTGTAGTGACCCATCACCGTGGTGCCTACCTCAATGCGGTAAGTAATGTGGCAACGTGGACCATGCCGCATTTCCCTACGTATCTGTGGACACTGCCAATGTTCCATTGCAACGGCTGGTGCTTTCCTTGGACGGTCGCCATGCTTGCGGGCACCCATGTGTGTTTGCGCAGGGTGGAAGCACAACCGATTTTGGATGCGATGCGCGAACATGCCGTGAACCATTACTGCGCTGCGCCTATCGTCCACAGCTTGATTTACAACGCCCCTGAATCTATGCGTGCTGGTATCACCCAGCAAGTGCGTGGCATGGTGGCGGGGGCTGCTCCGCCCGCCGCCATGATCGAAGGAATGGCTAATATTGGTTTTGACATCACGCATGTGTATGGATTGACCGAGGTCTATGGTCCTGCCAGTGTGGCGGTCAAGCGTGATGCGTGGGCTAAGGCTAGTTTGTCTGAGCAAACGCGATTGAATGGACGTCAAGGCGTGCGCTACCCATTACAAGAAGGCATGACAGTAATGGCCCCAGAAACCATGTTGGAGTGCCCAGCAGATGGCAATACCATGGGCGAAATCATGTTCAGAGGCAATATTGTGATGAAGGGATATTTGAAAAATCCTAAAGCCACACAAGAAGCTTTTGCAGGTGGTTGGTTTCACACAGGCGATTTGGCTGTGATGGAGCCAGACCGCTACGTGAAGATTAAAGATAGAAGCAAAGACATCATCATCTCTGGAGGCGAAAACATCAGTTCGTTAGAAGTAGAAGACGCCTTGTATCGGCACCCCGCGGTGATGGCGTGTGCCGTGGTAGCTAAGCCAGATAGCAAATGGGGTGAGTCACCATTGGCTTTTGTAGAACTCAAACCAAGCGCCAACATTACTGCGGCTGATCTGATCGCGCATTGCAAATCATTATTGGCGGGTTATAAGGTACCCAAAGAAATTCGTTTTGAAGAAATTCCAAAAACATCGACTGGAAAAATTCAAAAATTTCAATTACGTGAGCGTGCAAAAAATATTTAAAGTGCGCTAATTAAGGAGGCATATATGGTTGACACAACATCAGAGTTTCTTTTGCGCACGGATGATGCACGAGGCGTAACGACCCTCACGCTCAATCGTCCTGACGCGTTCAATGCATTAAGCGAAGAGCTCTTAACTGACTTGCAAAACAACTTGGACGATATGGCGCAAGATAAAAAATTGCGTGTGCTGATCATTGCTGCATCTGGCAAGGCATTTTGTGCGGGACATGACTTACGAGAAATGCGTGCAGATCCATCGATCAATTACTACCAAAAATTGTTCGCACAATGCGGCCGCATGATGATGGGCATTCAAAACCTCCACGTGCCTGTCATCGCCAAAGTTCAAGGTATTGCGACCGCTGCTGGCTGCCAATTGGTGGCCCAGTGTGATTTGGCCGTGGCAAGTTCGGATGCGCGATTTGCCGTCAGCGGGGTGAATCTGGGTTTGTTTTGCTCTACACCAAGTGTTGCGCTCTCGCGTAACCTCTCACGTAAAGCCGCTTTTGAAATGCTTGTCACCGGTGACTTCATCGGTGCCCAAGAGGCGATGGTGAAAGGCTTAGTCAATCACGTGGTGCCACCGGATGCACTAGATGCCAAGGTTGAAGAATTGGTCTCCAAAATATTGTCCAAACCTTCTGTGGCGTTAGCCATGGGAAAAGAGTTGTTTTACAAACAGCTTGAAACAGGAATAGATGGTGCTTACACGATTGCAGCAAATACTATGGCATGCAACATGATGGACGACAGCGCTCTAGAAGGTGTGCAGGCGTTTCTAGAAAAACGCTCGCCCCAGTGGTGAGTAGCTTGGTAAATGAATGCTGCTTAATTACCCGCAAACAAGCGCTTACGTAAATCTGGCGCTGAAGTTTGCGGGGCTAGCCAGATATCAAAAAAGCGTTTGGCCAATTCGGGGTCTTTGATTTCGCCAATAGCGGTGTTGTCATATAAAAATTGTGCACCTACGTTGGGAATAAAGATGCCAGTGAGATATTGGCCTTTGCCCACATTAGGAAAAATCCCCTCCAATGTTTTAAGCCAAACAGCTGCTTTGTTTTTAGGCAGGGCGCTTTGGGCATGCATTTCATCGATTGAACGTTTGGCAATGTCGGCGCCGTTGAAGTCTCTGAGGTAATGCAATTCCAACGCAATACGCTGACTGGCCCACTGGTCTGAAGAGATGGTGGCCTCACCAGCCCAGAGACTTGCGTTGTAAACGTCAAACCCCCAATAGCTGTATTTGCCTTGGCCGATCAGCGTGGGAGTTTGCAAAAAGGGTTGAAGCCGTTTTATTCGCGCAGGGGCAACTTCCGCGGTTTTGTTTTGCGCGCCCAATCGGTTGACAGAAAACAGGCCCACGAGGAGTCCGAGGGCGAGCACTTTACGTCTGTTGCTGGATATTGGCATCAATTTGCGTTCTGAATGTGGGTGGTAGATATTACAGGGGCATCTGTTGCCGTTAGGGAGGGGCAATCGCCGTGATTGATACAAACAATCAGGGTTAACCCTAAAAGTCATTATGATTCCAATCAATGAGTTTCTCTCATTCAATAGTTTTTATTAACCACCGAAAGGAATCAGTCATGTCTCTTATCAACACCAAAGTCCAGCCTTTCAAGGCGCAAGCTTTTCACAATGGCAAATTTGTCCAAGTCTCTGACGAGTCATTCAAAGGCGAGTGGTCTGTCTTGATTTTCATGCCAGCCGCTTTCACCTTCAACTGCCCCACCGAAGTCGAAGATGCGGCCGACAACTACGCCGAGTTCCAAAAAGCCGGTGCTGAGGTGTACATCGTGACGACCGACACGCACTTTGCCCACAAGGTGTGGCACGAGACATCACCCGCTGTTGGCAAAGCCAAGTTCCCTCTGATTGGTGACCCCACTCACCAATTGACACGCGCATTTGGCGTGCACATTGAAGAAGAAGGTTTGGCATTGCGCGGAACGTTCATTATCAACCCAGAAGGCTTTATCAAAACTGCCGAAGTGCACGACAACGCCATCGCCCGTGATGTCAAAGAAACAGTGCGTAAGTTGAAGGCTGCGCAGTACGTGGCTAACAACCCTGGCCAAGTGTGCCCTGCTAAGTGGAATGAGGGTGCCAAGACATTGACACCATCACTCGATTTGGTTGGCAAGATCTAAGCAGTATTTCTGCTGAAAGAGGTGTGCGCTGCGCGCCTCTTTTGTCAGAAGTTTTGTCTCTGAAAAGGAAAAAAAAGATGCTCGACACACAAATGAAAACCCAATTACAAGCGTATTTGCAAAACTTGCGTACGCCCATTCGCTTGATAGCCACGCTAGACGGCAGCGAAAAAAGTCTTGAATTGCGCGAGCTCTTACAAGAAATCGCCGAGTTGTCTGACAAAGTGAGTTTCGAATCATCAGGCAACGACGCGCGCACACCTTCGTTTGTGGTTGCCAAAGAAGGTGAGACACGTGGTGTGCGATTTGCAGCGATTCCTATGGGACACGAGTTCACTTCCTTGGTATTGGCGTTGTTGTGGACGGGTGGCCATCCTCCAAAAGTCGAAGCTGAGGTGTTGGAGCAAATCAAAGGCTTAGAGACAGAGATGAAGTTAGAGGTCTATATGTCTTTGTCATGCCACAACTGTCCTGACGTTGTGCAAGCGGCAACTTTGATGGCGATTTACAACCCCAAGATCAACACCACCATCGTCGATGGCGCCTTGAACCAAGCCGAAGTGGATGAGCGACAAGTAATGGCAGTACCTATGGTCTTCAAAAACGACCAAATGTTTGGCTCTGGCCGCATGAGCTTGGAAGAAATCTTGGCAAAGTTGGACACCTCTTCTGCAGAGCGCGATGCGTTAAAGCTCAGCGAGAAAGAGCCATTTGACATGTTGATCGTTGGCGGCGGCCCTGCGGGCGCTGCAGCGGCTGTTTACGCTGCACGCAAAGGCATTCGTGTTGGGGTGGCGGCAGAGCGCTTTGGCGGACAAACCAACGACACCATGGCGATTGAAAACTACATCTCTGTTTTAGAGACGGATGGTCCTAAGTTCGCAGCATCATTAGAGCAACAAGTGCGTCACTACGAAGTCGACATCATGAATTTACAACGTGCCGACAAAATTGTGCCGGCTAGCGAAGCAGGTGGCTTGGTGCAAGTCCATATGGCCAATGGCGGTATCTTGAGTGCACGCAGTGTTATTTTGTCTACGGGTGCACGTTGGCGCAATGTGAATGTGCCCGGTGAACAAGAATACAAAAACAAAGGCGTGGCCTATTGCCCACATTGCGACGGCCCTTTATTCAAGGGCAAGCGCGTAGCCGTGATTGGCGGTGGCAACTCAGGTGTAGAAGCGGCTATTGATTTAGCAGGTGTTGTCGAGCACGTGAGCTTGGTGGAGTTTGCTGACACTTTGAAAGCAGATGCCGTTTTGGTGAGTAAGTTAAAGAGCTTGCCCAATGTTTCCATCCATGTGAACGCACAAACGACAGAGATCACCGGCGACGGACAAAAGGTCAACGGATTGCGTTACAAAGACCGGGTAACAAACCAAGAGCAGTCGGTAGCGCTTGAAGGTGTGTTTGTTCAAATTGGTTTGGTGCCCAATACCGAGTTCTTAAAAGGCACGGTTGAATTGAGCAAATACGGCGAAATCGTGGTGGATGCGAAGTGCCACACCAATGTGCCAGGTGTGTTCGCTGCCGGGGATGTGACTACCGTGCCATACAAGCAAATTGTGATTGCTGCAGGCGAGGGCGCCAAAGCAGCATTAAGCGCATTCGATTATTTGATTCGAACGCCTGTTGTCGAATCGCTCAAAGAATTGACCGCTGCTTGAACCAAGGCTAGGTGCTTTTATGAGGATTCGTAAAAGCGCCTAGCCTTCATGAACTGACCGGTACGAATCTCTTCAATATTGCTAGCGCCGGCCAAGCCCATGGTTCGATCAAGTTCACCGTGCAGCATTTCAAGCACCCACTGCACCCCGTCTTTTCCTGCGACCGACAGGCCCCATAAATGGGGTCGCCCAATCAGGACAGCCGAAGCACCTAACGCGACTGCTTTGAAAATATCACTTCCCCGACGTATGCCTCCGTCAAGCAAAACTGGAATAGCGCCATTGACGGCTTGAACAACTGCAGGTAACGCCCTGGCGCTGGCGATAGCGCCGTTGAGTTGTCGACCGCCATGGTTAGACACAATGATGGCGTCTACCCCATGTTTGATGGCCTGTGAAGCTTCATCGGGGTGGAGAACACCTTTAAGTATCAAGCGACCTTTCCAATGCGCGCGCACCATATCCACGTCGTCCCATGACATGCTCGGATCAAGTAGAGAACCCATTCGGGCCGCTAGTGCAGATACAGATTCAGGAGAATTAGATTGCACGTAGTTACCAAACGTCACATTGGCTAATTCATGACGCATCGCCCACCACCAGGACGGTTTTTTTGCAAAAGCGAGCATCTGTGGCAAATCTAACCTTGGCGGAATAGTGAAACCATTGACTATGTCTCGTTCGCGTTTACCAATTAATTGGTTATCTATGGTGAGTACCAATGCATCGTAGCCACTCTGTTGGGCACGCGTTGCTAATTCACGTGTAAACCCTCTGTCTTTGTATATAAATACTTGCATCCATTTCAAGCCTTGGTGCATCTTTGCAAGCTGCTCTAAGGTGCAAACAGAGCCATGACTGAGACAATATGCCGTGCCATAGTTAGAGGCGGCATTTGCAGCGGCGACTTCGCCTTGCGGCCAAAATAGTCCGGCAAGACCTGTTGGGCCGATCAGCAATGGACTGCTAAGTGTGTATCCAAATAATGAAGTCGACAAGTCTCTTTTTGCCGCTCCGTTTAAGGGTTTGGGCAGTAACTCCCAATCTAAAAACGCTGATTCGTTTTGACGTAAGGTGTCTTCATCCTCGGCGCCGCCATCAATGAAATCGAATATGGGACGCGGAAGACGTTTTTGCGCTATGCGTCTAAGCGCAGCAACGCTGTAGCCATTTTTTTGCAAGTCGATATGCATAAAAATTATTCGATTGAAATTACTTTTTCAAGAAACCCGGTAGTCGTGCGCCCTGCCGAACAGATTCATCGGCACTCGCTTCAGCCGTTCGTATAGCGGGTAGTTTTTCAAGAACCATTGCAATCTTCTCGATAGGAATAATGACGACACCGTCTTGATCTGCTACAACCACATCGCCGCTTCTCACGGGATAGCCAGCAATATTGACAGGGAAACCAATGGTTCCAGGACCGTTGCGGTGCGGTGAATTAGGCGTGACGCCCAAAGACCACGCTGGGAGCCCAACAGATTTCAAGCCGACTAAGTCTCGTACGCATCCGTCCGTTACAAAACCAACGGCACCAGAATTTTTAGCCATACCCAGCACCAAGTCGCCCGTGACTGCGCAACCTGTAAAGGAGTCTGTGGCAACCATCAAAACATCACCAGGCTCGACAAATTGAAGAGCATGCACCAAAGCAAGGTTATCGGCAGGGCCTGCATGACAAGTGAGCGCAACGCCACAAAAAGCAAATTGTTCTAACACTGCGGGCTTGATTCGGAAGTCTAGTGCGCCCGATCCGCCCATGGCATCGACTAGAAATCCAGTAGGGGTCCCGCGGAGTTGCTCAACCAGTTTTGAGTCTGGTCGAATGATGGGTTGGGTTTGTAGTTGGGGAGCATCTTCGATCATGGGAATCCTTTAAAAAGAACTTACACAAAACCAATTACTGAGGATTTACGCTGCGAAGCGCTGTTATTTTTTGAGTTGGCAATCTCAACTCAACCATGCCATAAGGCGCTACCACTTCGCCAGTCAACTGATAGTTATCTACAAATGCCTTGACATGTTTGAGTTCATCTTGTGCATTGAGAAAACTAAAATGTAAGACATTACCTTCTATCCGCGTACCCAGTAAAACTTGTTTTTTTCCATCAACTGTCATTGTTCCTGACAAGCGTTGGTAACGCTGATCGAAATGGATGTGTGATGCATGTGATTTACCGTCACTGGCTAGACCACTTACAGTCCAGCCGCCTCCGACTTGGGCGGGTACTTTCCACAAATACGCTGTGTGGCCATTAGAGTCAATCACTTGATCTGGCTCCCAATCTCCCATAGAAAAAGTATTGGAGACCACGCGAGTGCCTGGTTGCATCTTTAGTATTTGCGGACGTAATTTGGCATTTAATTCTTCAAGCAAATATAAAGTCACTACGCTAGCTTTAGAAAAATCTTCAACAAAAATATCGCCTTGGATGATCTTCACTCTATCGCCAACACCAGAGCGCAAGGCATTGGCTTGCGCCAAGGTTGCTAACTTTTCGTTGTACTCGATCCCGATCGCACGTGCACCAAATTGCTTGGCTGCAGTAATGGGAATAATTCCATCACCAGCACCTAAATCGTAGACAAGGTCTTGCTCCGTTACTTGCGCAGCGCTTAGCATCTTGACTACCAATGCATCTTGTGTGGCAATCCAAACTACATCTTTTCCAGATTGGCCTCTTAGAGGTTTATAAAAATTGTTGTCATAAGAGGAGCAACCCCAAATAACTAACAAAAGCGCGCATGCACTGGCTACAAAATACTGCCTTAAAAAGTCTTTAGTCACTGCCATGATTTTTTTTGAATTAAAGAACCAATTGGGTCGCTAAATCGATGATGTTCTTAGCATGGTAGTTAGTAAATGATTCCCGTTGTAAATCTTGCCTAATATGACCAGGGCCAAACTCATAAGGTCTTTCAATAAATGCCGTTTGTAAGCCGCAATGGTGCGCAGCGAGTAGGTCATCTTTGTGCGCTGCTGCCAACATCACCTCATGCGGTTGCAGGTCAAAAATATGGGCGACCCCTAGATAGGTCTCAGGGTCTGGCTTGTAGTGCTTAAAAACCTCGGCTGACAAAATCAAATCCCACGGGAGTGCGCCGTGCTTTGCCATATTAGCCAATAAACTGAGATTTCCATTCGAGAGCGTCACTATTGTGAATTTACTTTTTAATTGTGTGAGCCCTTGAACTGAATCAGGCCATGGGTTTAGGCGATGCCAAACAAGATTTAGATGTTGCTTGTCACTTTCACTTAATGTTGTGAGGGAGAAGTCTTCCAAAATGCCGTCCAAGATCATGCGATGCAGATCATCAATCTTTGTCCAAGGCAGTTCGCCTGATCTAACCCGCGCCATGGCTGGTTTATAGCCTTTGCGCCAGGCCGTCGCAAATGCGTTGGAATCAACTGGCAGTTTCAACCTTTGTACTTCGGCTGCAATAGAGCCGTGCCAATCTACAACAGTGCCAAATATGTCGAAGGCAATGACTTTAGGTTTGGGATTCATCTGCGATCTCATTGAATTTAAAACACAACAGGTGTCATGCACCCATCCATAGTGAGTGAAACACCAGTGATGTAACTAGCCCTTGAGGACGCTAAAAAAACAACTGCATCTGCAACTTCGCTGGGTTTGGCCATGCGCCCCATGGGAATCCGCGCATTTGCACGTTGCATGGCTTCGGTCTCCGTGATCCCTTGCGCTTTTGCGTCGGCCGCCATGCCTTCTTGTAATCTGTCTGTTAATGTAAGTCCAGGGTTGACAGCATTTACGCGTACACCTTTCGCTGCATAGGCCGAGGCCATACCCGCGTTAACCAACATCAAGGCAGCGTTCGCTGCACCACCAGGCATATGAATAGGGCTGGCAATTTTTCCGCCGGCACCAATGACATTCACGATGGCACCAGA
>RFTR01000063.1 GCA_009923345.1 Betaproteobacteria bacterium | reverse complement strand
TTTGATGCGCCATTTACCTTGCGGCAACTTGAGGGTCTGTCCTGCCTCAATGCGGTTGTTTTGGTCTAAATCGTTCGGAAACAACATATACAAAGCTTTACCGTCTGAGCCCGCGAGCGCTGCATAGACATAACCTGCGCGATCAGATTGCACTGAGAACTCTAAAACGTCTTTGCCTATCACCAGCTGATCTTTGGTCAGCGTGACGCGCACTTTGCGTTTGGCATTGCGCTGGTCATACATTTGCTTGAGCGCATCCTCGCCACTCAAGGGTTTTATGTCAGACGTAGCTAGCGTTTGACTTTGGGTAGCTGCTGGCATGGCGGTGGTCGAAGGCGTGGCCAATGCAATTTGCTGTGCGGGTGGTGGCGTTGGGGTTGCAGGAGCGGGCGTAACAGCTATTGGCGCAACCGGTTTGTCTGGGGTGGCCAGAGCAGTCATTACATTTGCGGTTTGCGGCACGCCTTGGCTAAACCACGCGGGAACAAAGTTTCCGTTGCCTGATAAGACCAGGTTATGCGCTTTAAAGTTGTTGTCGTTTTGCATACGCCGATTGATTTTTTCTTGCGCGCATTGCTTGATCTCTTCAATGCTGATGGCGCCTGAACCGTCTAAGTCTTTGGCTTCACGCAACATGCAATCGCGGAAAAATTGTGTTGCCAATCCGCCTTTTTGTTCGTCATCAAAACTTATTTCGTTGTCTCGCGCAGCAGAGATATGCACGATGTCTTGGGGTAAGGCGCCACGGTTAACTTGCTCATTGACCAAGCTCCGGGTTTTGATATTCACCGGCTTGCTGCACTCCTCCGACAGCGCTGCAAACTTTGGTCGCAGTGCGCCATCATCGTTGCTATTGGCAATGCCCCGCGTTCTAGCAGTGGCCGCTGCAGCCACGAGTCCACCGGAATGGCAAGCGTCGTACATGACAAATAACTTGTCGGTTTTTTGCGTGATTTGCGCTAACAAGCTGGCCATCTCGGTGTTGCTGATCATCCCCTTGCTCATACCGTCATAAGGAAGCAGTGCCTCCACGCAACCACCGGCTTGCGGGTCTTTGTAACGTGTGCCATGGCCAGAGTAGTGGATAAATACGCGGTCGCCATCTTGCACTCTGTCGGTCAAGTTATTGAGCGCAGTACGAATATTGGACACCGTTGCTTGGCTATCGTGAAGGTATTGAATATTGCCGTCCGGAACTTGCATGGCTTGCGCAATTTGGGTGGCCGACACTTTGTCCAACTTGGTACCAGGAAGCGGGGGGACGAGCGGGTCTTCGTATATTCCAACGCCAATAATAAGCGCGTGGCGATTGATGCGCGGCACCAATGGCGGCACATTTCTAACACCCAGTGTCACCGCAGTATTTCCAGCGGCCTCACGTCCGCTAGACAAACCCGCAACCACCGATGCGCCGGCTTGCATATTGAGCGCACTAGCGCGCACCCAGCCCGACACCCGCCCCTTGTCTGAGTTCGCCTCAACCAACACCCAACCGCCTTCTACAGAAGTGACCCGCACTGTCGCGCCTTGATTCACCTGTACAAGGACCGCAGAAGATGCCAACTTTTCTGCACGTATTTCTGTTGGGCGCATCACGCTGGCATTTTGCGCAAATGCGGTTGGCGCTACAAGCGCAAGGCTTAGCAAGACGTGGCGTATCGAACGCTGGACTGAACTCTCAACTGAAAACTGCATAAGGCTTACTTTCTGTTTTCTAAAGTTTTTGGTGTGCGGCACCATCTGATACTTGCGTCCAAGCCTGCAATGCCAGCTGGGAAATTTGTAGGGAGGGCTTTTCTGATTGCCCTTCTGCTGTCATGATATTTCCAGTGTTTACTTGAAGGCTAACAGCGATTTTTTCTAATTCTTGTCTCGCGGCGTCCAACTCCAGTTTAGGACCGATCAAAGCTAAATAATTGGCAAACGGTTTCCATCGCATTAATTTACTTTGTGCTGGCGTAATGTCTAACAACAACATTCGGCAATTAAACGCATGCTCGCGAAGCGCGCGAACAATATCTTGAAGCTGTTGGTCTGTCCAAGGGTCGTTTGCCCGCCAGGCCCACACACTCGCTTTCTGACAATTGGGTGCAACATCTCCAAACCAATGGCGTTTTTGAATGAGAGACCACACCTTGAGCAAGGCAACAAATAACAAACCTAGACCAGCAGACAAATTCAAGTCCAGAAACACATAGTCCGTGTTGAGGCTTAGGAAACTAACGCCCAGCATGACAGAAGGCATGCCCAACATACCAGCAGCCAAGGAAGACACGTTTTTGCGGTAGCTCCAAAATGCCAAGCCAACGCACATTACTATCGCAATCAAAGCCCCAAGCCATTTGGGCATTTCACGCATGACGCGTTGGTTCAAAGCATTGTCAATTCCTGTTGCCAATGACTCCACGCCCGCCTGCGTAGAAGACAGTGGTGTAGGGTGTATGTCGTGCAGACTCGGTGCTGTAGATCCAATCACCACAATCTTGCCAGCGAATGAAGGCACCTCTTCTTTGGGTTTGCCGCCATCAGCCAAGGCAAACACATCAGCAAAATTAACACGCGGGTAAATATTGGCTTTTTTGCGCCAGTTAATCAGCACATCGTCTTGCGTGGCATTGTCCGAGGCAATGGTTTGGGGCTTATTGAGAAAACGTTCTAACCAAAACGCATGGGCTTTTGGATCGACTTGTTGCACCACGCTCATCGGCAAAGACTGAATCATCCCGCCGTCATCCAAACGTTCAAAGTAGCGGTAGCGTCGTAATATGCCGTCGCGATCGACATAGCCATTGTTGTAACCCAGCGGTTTGACTGCAACGCCAGGTAAGACGGGTGGTATGAGCGCAACCGTCGAGAGTTCTTTAGATTCTGGTGGCGCTGTTTGCACCCACAAACTTGGCAAGTTTATTTGCGTTAACTCGCTTTTGTCATCATTCGTTTTGGGTAAACGCACTAGACCAAAATGGCTGTGGGCACTGCGCTTGGCTGCGGCATCAAAAGCGGCGTCACCGCCCGGGTTCAAACGGTCGACGTCCGAAAAAATAATGTCCCACACTACTGCAGCTGGTTTTTGGTCTTCAACAAAGTCCAACACCGACGCCAAGGTGTCGCGCGGCCAAGGCCAGCGGCCAAATTCTGTGGCCATGCGGGCCAATGCAGATTCATCGATATCAATAATCACTATGCGGGGATCGGCAGGGGCCGTGATAACTCGGCCACGCACCATGTTGTCGTAGGTGGTTTGCGCCAATCCACCGCTAACACCTACCAATACAACGTCAATCACAATCCAGGCGGAAAAAACCAGCACGAGGCCTATGTGTACCCACTTATCTGACCAACGTGACAGATACGTGAGGAACTGACGCTCAAGGCTTTGCCACCAGGGCGTTTTAGCCTCAGTCGAGGTTAACAATGCGGACCCGACGGTTTTCAGCCGCTAATGGATTGGACGCATTAGCAAGATGTGTCGAACCTTTGCCAGAAGCAACCAATCTATTGATGGCAACGCCGTGGTGCACCAAAAATTGCTGCACTGCCTCTGCACGTTGCTGGCTGAGTTTGAGGTTGTAGGCATCACTGCCCTTGGCGTCGGTGTGACCCTCGACTTCAAATTTAGATGCGCTGAGTTCTGCCGCTTTCAATGCAGTGGATAAGTTGAGCAAGGCTTGTTGGCTGACCGGGCTGATTTGCGCAGAGTTGAACTCAAACTGGATCTGCAACGACAGAGAAGGTTTCACTACGGGGGCAGGTGGCGCGGCCTCGGCTGCTTGGTCCACCGCCTCTACCGATAAGTTACGCAGGCTACGGGTGCGTCTTGGTGCTTCGGGCACAGGTTGTACCTTGAGTTGCTCGATCATCTGTTGTGCGCTGGGCGTTGCTTGCGCAAAGACCGAAGAATTGACCAAGGCAGCGAAGGCTAGAAATGAGAGTGCTGATAGTGTGTTTTTCATGGTCGGCAAACTTATGAATTTGAAAGAAGTTGATTATCAATAAAGTCGACTAGATGCGGGACTTTTGTGACAAGCCCTGAGTAAAACACTCAAATGTTGAATTAAAAAGGATTAAATTGGTGCGGCTGGCGGGGATCGAACCCACGACCCTTGGCTTCGGAGGCCAATACTCTATCCACTGAGCTACAGCCGCATCGTGGCGTGACGGGCCATTGTAGAGGGCTGGCTATAATTTGAGTTGTTTTGCGTACCCCTTAAGGACTTCCCTCATCATGAGCGACAACCACCACGAAGAAGCCCACACGGGCCCCATCAAAACCCCTAAACAGCTTTTGTGGGCTGTCGCTTATTCGTTCATTCTTCCGGTTATCGTCATTATTGGCTTGGTCTATTACGTCACTTCAGAATACAAACCACAAGCTGGTAGCTCCAACTCACCTGAATCGGTCGCAGCACGCATTCAAAAGGTGGGCTCTGTTGAAATCAAGTCTGCCAACGCAGAACCGCGCAATGGCGAAGAAGTTTACAAAGGCCAATGTGGTGGTTGCCATGCGGCCGGTAGTTTAGGCGCACCAAAATTTGGCGATGCTGGTGCTTGGGCGTCTCGTTTAGGTAAAGGCTACTCAGCTTTGTTGACCTCAGCTCTCAAGGGCAAGGGCAGTATGGCAGCACAAGCTGGCGGCGAATACAGCGACTTTGAAATTGGTCGCGCTGTTGTCTATATGGCGAACGGCAGCGGTGGTAAGCTGACTGAACCCAACAAACCAGAAGCCAAGTAACTTAGTTTTTTCTCTTCACAAAAAAGCCACCTGTCAAACAAGGTGGCTTTTTTTATGGGTTTGTTGTTTTTGGCGTGCGATTTCGAGGGGACTCAAATAAAAGCCAAAACGTTTTTGTAAATCAACCTTAACAAACTTTTGCGGCGTCCACTCTTCAGACTCAATTTTTTGCACTGCCTGCAACATGTCCATGCTGTGCACGAGCCCAAATCCTAGATCGGTTTCTAGATACAGCCAGCCAGCATCGTCTACCCAACTGTTTCGGTAGACGGCCACATGCTGGGTATGGCTTAGTAAGCTTCCATCGGGTTGCAAGCGCCAAACCCAAGGCGTTACTTCTAGTTCAACATAGACGCGTTGTGGCCCATTTTGAAAAAACCATAGCCCATCAGCATTTACATCGTAATTACGTCCGATGAATTCGATGAGCTTGTCATGTTGTAGTTTCGATCCTTTGCTTTTTGCAAAGTCGCCTGCCGCTTGCACAGCGTCGTCACGCATATACCAATCACCGCGCGCATCCAGTCCTAACCAACCGTAACAGTCGGGCACATTGGGCCATTTGGCTAGGGCTTGTTTGACGATTTCATCCATGGTTTTGCGCTTAAAGGCTGCTTAAATTTTGCCACCAAACCATTGCAATACTGCTTGCGGCAGTGCTTGCAAGGTTCCCGGAAATGCGCCACTGGTAAATCCAACATGACCACCGTCTTTGGGTTGGCATAACTCCACGCAAGGCGCGACCTCATCTTGATTGGGCAAGCAACTCTGCGGCACAAAAGGGTCGTTTTGCGGATTGATTACCCAGGCCGGCAATGCAATATCGCCAAGCACAGGCTTGGCCGACGCACGCCGCCAATAGTCGGTTGCATTTTCAAATCCGTGTAGGGGTGCAGTGAAGATATCGTCAAACTCAAACAAGGTGGTGACCGACTGCATGGCCTGTGCATCGAAAAGATTTGGAAATTGGGCTAGCTTGGCCATCGCTCTAGGTTTCATGCTGTCTAAAAACATTTTGGCGTAAGCGATGCGGTTGAACCCACTGTCTATGGCATGTCCGCTGGCAGTTAAGTCAAGAGGCGCACACACACTGGCAATCGCATTGACTGTTTTGTGTGCTGCTGTCTTTACTTCGCCCGCCCATTTCATCAGCGCGTTTCCTCCGAGCGATATGCCTACCGCGACCACTGGGCCTTCATGCATGCTTTGAAAGCGCTTGAGTATCCAGTCAATCTCTTGGTAATCGCCCGAATGGTATGCACGCGGGGTACGGTTCATGTCTCCGCTGCAACCTCTGAAATGTGGCACAGCCATTTGCCATCCGATTTTTCGCACTTCATGGGCAAAGGCTATGGCGTAGTGACTAGCAGATGAGCCTTCTAGGCCGTGAAACAACGCCAGCAATGGATTGCGCGTGTTTGTATAGATTTCATTTTTTCGTATGTCACCTGCCGCCGCAAAAGGCCTTAGCCAATCCACATCTATAAAGTCGTTGTCTGGTGTTTCCCAGCGCTGTCGTTGCCAAACGGGTGCTGCGTCAGTGAGCCGGCGAAATCCTTTTGCGGCATAGATGGTTTGTAGATTTCCCCCCGGCAACCACCAAGGGGCGCGGTAACTCCAGGTCAATGCAAAACCTGAGGCGACTCTTGCGCCTCTGCATGTGCGGCGGAAGTGCCAGGGCTTGCGTGGTGAGCCACCATGCGCCAACCTTGCGCGGTGCGTTGGTAAACATTGGTGGCCACAACCAATGCGTATTGCACGCCCTCTGGCGTTTGGATAGAGATGCGCTCAATCACGTTGTGCATCGCGCTCGTTAAGGAATCAACTTTGCACACGCGCTCAGGAATAGCGGCTATCGTCCCGTTGTTGAACATGGCTTCAAATGCAGCGCGAATCTGTGCATTACCCACTAACCTAGGGCCCCCGGGATGGACACACACAATGTCATCTTCGTCGGCCCAGCACGCCATGAGTTTTTCTAAATCACCGGTTTGCAGCGCTTCGTAAAACTGGGCTTCTACATCGTGTGCAGAACCACCAACGGTTGCGGCTTGGAGTTTGGCTTTAGGCATAGCGCAATTGTCTCCTGATTTATTGAGACAAAAACAAAGCCCCAGTCTTTCGAATGGGGCTTTGTTTGTAAGAGCAACTTACTTTGGTACGCGGGTTGTAGACGTACTGGTGATTTATTTCTTCGCGCGGTAACGACGCAAGGCAGACAATTCAGCGGCCAAAATGGCGAGTTCAGAACGGGCACGGGCCAGGTCTACATCGCTCTTGGCGTTTTTGATAGCTTCTTCTGCGGCTTGCTTGGCGGAGTTGGCCTTTTCTTCGTCCAAATCATTGCCACGCACTGCCGTGTCAGACATAACGGTAACGCAGTCGGGTTGGACTTCCAAAATGCCACCGGCAACAAACACGAATTCTTCACCGCCGTCTGCCGTATGGATACGCACGGATCCAGGACGGATACGTGTGATCAACGGGGTGTGGCGGGGATAGATACCAAGTTCGCCCGCCTCACCAGGCAAAGCCACAAAAGTAGCTTCGCCTGAGAAGATGGACTCTTCTGCGCTGACAACATCGACGTGAATGGTGCGCATACTAGTCTCAGATCTTCTTGGCTTTTTCGAACGCTTCGTCGATGGTTCCCACCATGTAGAAGGCTTGTTCTGGCAAGTGGTCACACTCACCGCTGGCGATCATTTTGAAACCGCGAATGGTTTCAGCCAAGGTGACGTATTTGCCGGGTGAACCGGTAAACACTTCAGCGACGTGGAAAGGCTGTGACAAGAAACGTTGGATCTTGCGGGCACGGGCCACTGCAAGTTTGTCTTCTGGTGCCAATTCGTCCATACCCAAAATCGCAATGATGTCGCGCAATTCTTTGTAGCGCTGCAAAGTACCTTGCACAGCGCGGGCTGTTGCGTAGTGCTCTTCACCAACGACGAGTGGGTCCAACTGGCGACTGGTGGAGTCGAGTGGGTCGACCGCTGGGTAGATACCCAAAGCTGCAATATCACGGCTCAACACCACAGTAGAGTCCAAGTGGGCGAAGGTGGTAGCAGGCGACGGGTCGGTCAAGTCGTCCGCTGGCACATACACCGCTTGGATGGATGTGATGGAGCCGATTTTTGTTGACGTAATACGCTCTTGCAATCGGCCCATTTCTTCGGCCAATGTAGGCTGGTAACCCACCGCAGAAGGCATACGACCCAACAAGGCTGACACTTCAGTTCCGGCCAAGGTGTAGCGATAGATGTTGTCCACGAAGAACAACACATCACGGCCCTCGTCACGGAATGACTCAGCGATGGTCAAACCTGTCAACGCCACGCGCAGGCGGTTACCAGGAGGCTCATTCATCTGACCGTAGACCATGGCCACTTTAGACTCGCCGAGGTTCTCAAGGTTCACCACGCCGGAATCAGCCATCTCATGGTAGAAGTCGTTACCTTCACGGGTACGCTCACCCACACCAGCAAACACAGACAAACCGCTGTGCGCTTTGGCGATGTTGTTGATGAGTTCCATCATGTTCACGGTTTTGCCCACACCTGCGCCACCGAACAATCCGACCTTACCGCCCTTGGCGAAAGGACAGACCAAGTCGATCACCTTAATGCCAGTCTCAAGCAATTCTTGCGAAGGGCTGAGTTCGTCATACGCAGGTGCTTTGCGGTGGATAGAAGCAGTCTGTGTTTGGTCGACAGGTCCGCGCTCGTCGATGGGGTTACCCAACACGTCCATGATGCGACCCAAAGTTCCTTTGCCGACCGGCACAGTAATCGCAGCACCGGTGTTGGTCACCATCAAACCACGGCGTAAGCCGTCAGAGGTGCCCAAGGCAATGGTGCGGACGATGCCGTCACCGAGTTGCTGTTGCACTTCAAGCGTGAGCGCAGTGCCCTCTAACTTGAGCGCGTCATACACGCGAGGCATGTGGTCACGTGGGAATTCGACGTCCACCACGGCGCCAATACATTGAACGATTTTTCCCTGAACGCCTTGGTTCTTATGGGTGGTCTCATGAGCCATGTTTTTTTGCTCCAAAAATTAAAATCAGACAGCAGCCGCGCCTGCAACGATCTCGGACAATTCCTTGGTGATCGCAGCTTGACGCGTCTTGTTGTAAACCAGTTTGAGTTCGTTAATCACGTTGCCGGCGTTATCGGTGGCCGACTTCATCGCCACCATGCGGGCCGATTGCTCGGACGCCATGCTTTCGGCCACAGCCTGGTACACCAGGGCTTCCACGTAACGCAAAAGCAAATCGTCGATCACCACATTGGCGTCGGGCTCATAGATGTAGTCCCAGGTAGCACCTGTGGCATGTTTGTTCAGCGATTCGGAGGACAGCGGAAGTAATTGTTCCACCACCGGTTCTTGCTTCATGGTGTTGATAAAACGGGTAAAACACAAGTAAATTACCCGCACTTCACCAGCCACATAGGCGTCCAGCAAAGCCTTCACCGGGCCAATCAGCTTTTCCAAATGTGGCGTATCACCAAGTTGCACCACTTGCGCCAGTACTTTGACGCCGGAGCGATTCAAAAAGCCCAATCCTTTGTTGCCAATCGCCACCGCTTGCGGTTGCAGGCCCTGGCCTTGCAATTCGCGCATTTTGTGGTGCATGCTGCGCAACACATTGGTGTTGAGGCCGCCGCACAAACCTTTGTCGGTAGTGACCACAATATAACCCGCACCATTGGCCTGGTTGACCTGCATAAAAGGATGCACGTATTCCG
>RFTR01000062.1 GCA_009923345.1 Betaproteobacteria bacterium | reverse complement strand
CTTTGTTACGTAACAAAGACTTAGGAGTGAATATGATGAGTGGTTTTCGCAAATCACGCACCATTTGGCGACGCAACACATGGAAGATTTGGCTTGCCGTTGTGGGCTGAACGATTTGCATATTGGTGTCAGCAGCCAACTGCATGAAGCGCTCTAAGCGAGCAGAGCTGTGCTCCGGGCCTTGTCCTTCGTAGCCATGGGGAAGCATTACCGTCAAACCGTTAACACGGCCCCACTTCACTTCGCCTGAGGCAATGAATTGGTCGATCACCACTTGTGCGCCGTTCGCGAAATCACCGAACTGCGCTTCCCACACCACCAAGGTGTTGGGGTCGTTGGATGCGTAGCCGTATTCGAAACCGAGTACAGCCTCCTCCGACAAGATGGAGTCAATCACTACAAAAGGCGCCTGGTTTTCAGCCACGTTTTGCAGGGCGACATAGGTACCGGTGTCCCACTTTTCACGGTTTTGATCATGGATAACCGCATGGCGGTGCGTGAAGGTACCGCGTCCACAGTCTTCACCGGACAAACGCACTGGATAACCGCTGGCTACCAATGAAGCAAAAGCCATGTGTTCGCCCATGCCCCAATCCACAGGAATATCGCCACGACCCATTGCTGCGCGATCGTCATAGACCTTTTTCACCAATTGGTGCGGCGTCACGCTCGAAGGAATGGTCGAAATTTTTTCAGCCAAACGTTTCCACTCTGACATGGGAATCGATGTGTCCCCTGCGTCTGTCCACTTCTTGCCCAAGAAGGGCGCCCAATCGACGGTGTACTTGGTTTTGAAGTTGGTCAGCACAGGATCATCGGTATGTTTACCAGCGTCCAATGCAGCGCGATAGGCCTTGACCATGTCATCGCCCAAGGTGTCGCCCAATCCTTGTGCAGTCAATTTATCTGCAAACAATTTACGGGTACCTGGGTGCGCGGCAATTTTTTTGTACATCAACGGTTGGGTCAATGCAGGTGTGTCTTGCTCGTTGTGACCCAATTTACGGAAACAGACGATGTCTAAGACGACGTCTTTTCTGAACTTCATGCGGTAGTCCAAAGCCATTTGGGTGGCAAGCACAACTGCCTCTGGGTCATCGCCATTGACGTGCAAGACAGGCGCTTCAACCATCTTGACGATATCGGTACAGAAAACGCTTGATCGCATGTCACGTGGGTCAGAGGTGGTGAAACCGATTTGGTTGTTGATGATGATGTGCACCGTGCCACCCGTGGAATAACCACGCGTTTGCGCCAATGCAAAGGTTTCTTGGTTCACACCTTGACCGCCAAATGCCGCGTCACCGTGCACCAACACTGGCAACACTTGTGATCCGTGTGGGTCGGCACGGCGGTCCATACGGGCACGCACGGAGCCTTCGACCACGGGGTTGACGATTTCAAGATGAGATGGATTGAACGCCAAAGACAAGTGCACAGGACCGCCAGCGGTGCTGATGTCTGAGCTAAAACCTTGGTGGTATTTCACGTCACCAGCAGGCAAGTCTTCTGGTGCAGTGTGGTCAAACTCTGCAAACAAATCGGCAGGCAATTTGCGCATGGTGTTGACCAACACATTCAGACGGCCGCGGTGGGCCATGCCGATCACGATTTCTTGCACGCCTTGCGCGCTGGCCTTGTGTACCAACTCGTCCATGGCAGCAATAAAGCTCTCGCCACCTTCTAAGGAGAAACGTTTTTGGCCCACATATTTAGTGTGCAAGAAGCGCTCAAGACCTTCTGCAGCAGTGAGGCGCTCAAGAATTGTTTTTTTCTTTTCAGCATTGAAATTGGGTTTGCTACGAATCGATTCGAGTTTTTCTTGCCACCAACGCTTTTCTGCTTGGTCGGTGGCGTACATGAATTCAGCACCTAAAGTGCCGCAATAGGTTTCACGCAAGGCGTTGAGCAAATCACGCAAAGACATGCTGTTTTTGCCAAAGAACGTGTTGCTGGTGTCAAACACGGTTTCTTGATCAGCATCGGTAAAACCATAGAACGCAGGGTCTAGGTCTGGAATGGGTGGACGCTCGGTACGCTTGAGCGGATCAAGGTCTGCCCAGCGTTGGCCTACGTTGCGATAAGCGGCAATCAGCTGCTGAGCGGCTGTGCGTTTTCGACCCATCTCGGCATCTGCACTGGCCATGACCACGCGGGTACCGCCTGCTTTGGCGCGTTCAGCGAATGCATTGATGACAGGGAGATGGGGAACGTCTTTGGCGTTGGTACCGTCGACAGCGGGGACGTGTTGCAAGGCGTCGAAATACTCGCGCCAAGAATCGGGGACGCTGCCGGGGTTGGAGAGATAGTTCTCATACATCTCTTCGACGTACGGGGCGTTTCCGCCAAACAAGTAAGTATTGCCTGAATAGGCTTGATAGACTGACGTCTGTGACATTGCGCTGACCTCCGTTTCCCTTCAGGAAACATTAGCTGGTTGAAAAAACCCACCGCGACACGGCTTGACCGGATGGCGGAAGCGAGAGGGGTTGTAGGAACCCCAAACACCCGCTATTGTGCCACTGAAGTCGCTGTAAGAACTAGTTTTCTATTGTTAGGAAACGATTTTTGGAATGACCGGCATTAGCCGATTACATCTTGAATTTGCTTGAGCGCTAGCGGATCGTCCATAGTCGTCAAATCGCCAGGATCTCTTTTTTCGCAAACGGCTTGGATCGCTCGGCGTAGTAATTTGCCGCTGCGTGTTTTGGGCAAAGCGCTGACAAATAAAACTCGCGCAGGACGAGCCACCGCGCCAAGTTGGCTGTCGACCACTTTCATCACTTCGCCTTCAAGCTTCAAACGGGCAGCCGCATCACCAAGGGCTGAGGCGTCTTTCGCAATTGCAAAAGCCATCGCCACTTGGCCTTTGAGTTGGTCTGCCACACCCACCACGGCAACCTCTGCGATATTGGGGTGGCTAGAAATGCTCTCTTCAATTTCACGCGTGCCCAAGCGATGCCCCGCCACGTTGATCACGTCGTCGGTACGTCCCAAGATGAAAAAGTAACCATCCTCATCGCGCACCGCCCAGTCAAACGTGTTGTAGACCATTTTTTTGGGGACCGTTTTCCAATAGGTGTTTACAAAACGTGCGTCATCGCCCCACACGGTTTGTAAGTTGCCGGGAGGCAATGGGCCTTCGATGGTCAGCACACCTTTTTGATTTGCACCTGTAAGCTCATCTCCAGTTTGGTCATCAACCAATTTGACGTCATAGCCATACACGGCTTTGCCGGGTGAACCGAATTTGCTAGGCGCTTTTTCTACGCCGTTGCAAATTGTCAAAATCGGCCAACCTGTTTCGGTTTGCCAATAGTTATCGATGATGGGCGTGCCGCCCAAGCCTTCTGAAATCCATTTGGCTGTAGGCTCGTCCAAAGGCTCGCCCGCTAAGAACAAGGCCTTGAGAGACTTCAAGTTGTACTTAGTCAGTAGCGCTGGATCTTGCTTTTTCAGAACACGAATCGCGGTGGGTGCACTGAACATGACGCTGACTTTGTATTTCTCGACCAAGCTCCACCAAATGCCACCGTCAGGACGGATTGGGAGGCCTTCATAAAGAATGGTGGACATGCCACCGATCAGCGGACCGTAAATGATGTAACTATGGCCTACCACCCAACCAATGTCACTGGTACAAAAAAATGTCTCGCCAGGTTTGCCTTGGAAAATATTTGGAATGCTGCTAGCCAAAGCCACTGCATAACCGCCCGTATCGCGTTGCACACCTTTGGGTTTGCCTGTTGTTCCAGATGTGTAGAGGGTGTAACTGGGATGGGTAGATTCCACCCATTCGCAAGGAACTTGCGCGTTGAAATGTTTGTCGCGCTCTTGGGCGTAGTCAAAATCTCGCCCTGCCATGCTGACAAATTCAGACAAATGGCGATCAACCATCAAGACTGCTTTGGGCTTATGGCTAGACAAGCTGATAGCTTCGTCTAACAATGGTTTGTAAGCCACGACCTTGCCACCGCGCGAACCAGCGTCTGCACTGATGATCACTTTGGGCGAAGCGTCTTCGATACGTGTCGCTAATGAATGCGAGGCAAATCCGCCGAACACGACTGAATGAATCGCGCCAATGCGCGCGCATGCCAACATCGCAAAAGAAGCTTCGGCAATCATGGGCATGTAGATAAGCACACGGTCGCCTTTGACCACGCCAAAGTCCTTCAAGATTGCGGCCATGCGTTGGACTTCTGCGTGCAAGTCTTTGTAGGAGTATGTTTTTTCTTGCTCTGTCTCAGTGGACACAAAAATCAATGCCGCCTGATCACCGCGATCTTTTAGGTGTCTATCTATCGCGTTATGGCACAAATTAGTAGTGCCGCCAACGAACCAATTAGCAAAGGGCGGATTGGAGTAATCGCAAATTTGCTGGGGCTGGATTTGCCAATCCACGGTTTTGGCTTGTTCAGCCCAAAAATTGTCGCGGTCGTCGATAGAACGTTTATGAAACTGCGCAAAAGAACCCATGGATGTCCCCCAACTACATTTACTAATCTTTCAATTATGTATAGAAAGGACTTGCAAGAAACTGACTTAGCGCAAAGTTTGCCTATTTAATAAGCGCTTGTATTTCCCGAAACGCATCCGATTCAGCGCTGCGTAGCCACTCAAACAACACCATTTCTGTCGTCACTAGTTCGGCGCCCATACCAGCCAAACGGTCGAATGCTGCGTCACGGTTTCGTTCGGTTCTAGAACTACAGG
The DNA here is from genome assembly GCA_009923345.1 of Betaproteobacteria bacterium. Classification (GTDB taxonomy): domain Bacteria; phylum Pseudomonadota; class Gammaproteobacteria; order Burkholderiales; family Burkholderiaceae_C; genus Limnohabitans. The sequence goes on along the minus strand of RFTR01000062.1, from coordinate 4,940 downwards.
CGTCGGTCACGATATAAACCTCAAATTCTTGTTCGAGTAGATCTAGCGCAGTTTGAAGTAGACATATGTGCGCCTCCACTCCGCCCAAAATAATGGTTTGACGTGCTGTTTCAGGTCCTGGCTTCTTTTGCAGATGCTTAGGCAAACTTCGGGCGTTGCCTGATTGCATGTTGCGAGTTGGCGATTTGAGTAATTCGATCAACCCATCCGCACAGGCACTGAAACTCATTTTGGGTAAAACTGAGCGGCAAAATGGCCTCACATCACCAGACAAGGGCCCAAGTTTCTCTGGGTTTTGCTCAGTTCCCCATACAGGAACTTCCATCCACTGCGCTGCTTGTGCCAACCGCTTGGCATTTAGTAATACAGGCTCTGCCTCAAAAATGGCTGGCATTAAGCGCTCTTGGTAATCCACCAAAACGAGCTGGGATTCTTGGTCATCGATCAACATACATGGGCGAAAGTGAAATGAAAAAGGTGCTTACTCAAAGTAAACACGAGTATCGTGCATACCAGCTTCACGCAACAAATTCGCGTTAACCCGAATTAAATCAAGTACTTAGGGCCATCAATCATGCATTAGCACAAACAAAACGCACTACAATGATGCGCTTATGAAGTTTCGCCATCTCCTCATCGTCTGCTTTATTGTTAGCGCGCACGCTGCGCCTAACGGCTCATCTTCTGACGATTTAGAAATCTACCTGTCTGATAACGGCTTCATCAACAAGATTTCCAAAGTCAGCCAAAACGTTGGTAACAAAGCCTCCGATTTAGTGCTCAACGCCATGGGTTTTTTAGGTGTTCCTTATCGTCGCGGCGGCTCCGATGACAACGGCTTTGATTGCAGCGGTTTTGTGCGCTCCATGTATGAGCAAACTTTGGGCAAAGTATTGCCCCGCAGCGCGCGTGAACAAGCCGAAGCTACCGAAAAAATTGATAAGAAAGATTTGCAACCCGGCGACTTGGTGTTCTTCAACACCATGCGACAAACCTTTAGCCATGTGGGCATCTACGTGGGTGACAACAAATTTATACATTCACCACGCCCTGGTAAGCAGGTCAAGGTTGAAGATATGCGCCAGTCATATTGGTTAAGCCGTTTTACGGGCGCGCGCAGAGTGGACAACAGTTCCAACTCTGATGGCTCCAAAAATTAATTAGCTTTTTCTAATCCGCTTTTTCTATTTTTGGCAACGTGGCCAACACGGCCATTCCTACTGCCATGACTCCAGCAGTCACCCATAGCGCGCCATGAAATGATCCTGATGATTGCGCCATATAGCCAGCGACCACTGGAGCAATCATTTGCGCAGCGCCATATCCCAAAGTAAATCGCGCCATAGATTTGCCCGGATTATTCGGCGATAAACGACCGACCATAGCCAATGTCAAACTTACAATGCCAATGAATGTTGCACCGTAACCAATAGCGCCCGCCATGGCAGCCAACATAGTACCCGATGCAGCAGGCATCAACACAGACAGTGTTTGCAAACCAAAGGCGATTAGAAGTGCCTGCTTGTCGCCCACCAAACGCGCGACGCGATCCCAAAGAAATACCGCAGGCATGGCAGCTAAGCCAACCATTGCCCACGCCAGATGGCCTTGCCCAGCCAATAGGGGCTCGCGCTCCACAATTGCAACAGTGAAAGTTGCGCTAATTACAAAACCCCAACCCGCGGCGAAATAACTGGCCAGCATGGTCCACAACCACCTTGCGGGGATGACGTGTTGCGTGCTGTTAGTCATTGAAGATGGAGTGAGAACTTCAGGTACCGGCGGACGCCAAGACCAAGCAGGCCATAAAAAAATCAAGCCAATGCAAGCAAACGCGATCCATTGCGCATCCCAACTGGGCCACAACATGGTCAGCCCCCAAGCTCCGATCGCGGACACCACTATGCCTAAACCAATGCCAACAAAATGCAAACCCAACTCAGGACGCTGGCCATTGCGAATCAACCAACCCAACACCAGACCGGATCCCATCAACATTCCTGCCGCCCCACACAAGCCACCCACATAGCGTGACACGGCCCAAATTCCAAATGATGGCGCAACCGCCATCAACGCAGTGGTGATCAAGGCCATCCATAGACCTACGCTGTAGAGCCAATGTCGCCAGCGCACATCATCCATCCAAGCCACGGCGACAGCGCCGGTCATATAGCCTGCATAGTTGATCGCTGCTAAGACACCCGCATTGGCGTCATTGAGCCCTGTTTGCGATTGCAAACTTGGAAGCAAAGGTGTGTAAGCAAATCGGGCAAGACCGATTGTCAACACCAAACCACACATACCACTGATGATGACTTGCCAAGGTTGGAGTTGTTTAGATTTCAACCAAGGGCTCCAGTTCATTTTGGAAAGTGAATTCCGATTTGGAGTCGGTCTCAACCGATAAAGAATGCGCTTGATTTTGGGGCTTTATAGATTGCAGCCAAGCTGAGATTAGTTGCGGGTCATTAACCGTGCGCACATTTAAGTAAGCCACTTCAGCCTCTACGAAATGCTTACGTAAAAAATTCAACCACTGCTTAAACCGTCCGCACTGATGCCTGTGCGAAATTCGCTTTTGCACTAGCTCCCAGAAATATGTCAGGTGAGGAATCATTTCTTGCCAAGTTAATGGCGTCAAGCTTGAAGAGGTAGCACTTAGCTTCGCGCGTTCATCAAAGTCTTTCAATGCCAAGCCCAAACCAGGATTAGTCACTATCCCTCGGCCAATCATCAAATTATGGCAACCAGAATCTTGTCGCGCACGCACAGCATCTTGCACATTCCAAATTTCGCCATTGGTAATAAGCGGTACTTTGACGCGCGCACGGATATCTGAAATACGAGGCCAGTAAGCAGGTGGACGATAGCCATCCGCTTTGGTGCGCGCATGAATCACGATTTCGCTAACACCACCTGCCTCTAAAGCCAAAGCACACTCTTCAGCCTGTTGGTCATGGTCAAAACCCAATCGCATTTTGGCGCTAACGATTTGGTGAGAAGGGACTGCAATGCGCACAGCGCGCGTAATGCGATACAACACTTCCGGGTCTTGCAATAAAGCTGCCCCACCGCCATGCCGATTTACCTGTTTGGCTGGGCAACCAAAATTCAAATCCACCCCATCGCACCCCATACCCGCAACGCGGGCTGCGTTGTCCGCCAAACAATCGGGGTCAGAACCCAATAACTGGGGACGCACGGGAACGCCTGCAGGGGTGCGGCCACCATTGCGCAACTCGGGAACGACACGCAAAAAGGCACGCTCAGGCAATAAGGTGTTGGTAACGCGAATGAATTCTGAAACGCAGCGGTCAACACCACCGATGCGCGTCAACACGTCCCGCAGGACGCAGTCAAGCAGTCCTTCCATGGGGGCGAGGATGATCACCGGTGTCGCGCGTGTTGGTTATTTCTTGCTGGGCGGCAAATCGGTGCAACTGCCGTGCGCCACTTCTGCTGCCATGCCGATACTCTCGCCCAGCGTTGGGTGTGGGTGAATGGTTTTGCCGATATCGATGGCGTCTGCACCCATCTCAATAGCAAGCGCGACTTCACCAATCATGTCACCCGCATGTGTGCCGACCATGCCGCCACCCAAAATCTTTCCGTGGCCGTGGGCTTCGGGAGAGTCGTCAAACAGCAATTTGGTTACACCTTCATCACGACCATTGGCTATCGCACGGCCAGAGGCTGTCCATGGGAACAAGCCCTTCTTCACTTTGATACCTTGCGCTTTAGCTTGGTCTTCGGTCAACCCGACCCATGCTACTTCGGGGTCGGTGTAAGCGACGCTTGGAATGACGCGCGCATTGAATGCGGCAGCCGCCAACTCTTTGTTGCCTTGTAATTCGCCAGCGATCACTTCAGCCGCCACATGTGCTTCGTGCACGGCTTTGTGCGCCAACATGGGTTGGCCCACGATATCGCCGATCGCAAAAATATGCGGTACGTTGGTGCGCATTTGGATGTCCACATTGATAAAACCACGGTCTGTCACAGCGACCCCGGCTTTTTCGGCGGCAATTTTTTTGCCGTTGGGCGTGCGACCTACCGCTTGCAAGACCAAGTCGTAGACCTGTGGTGCTAGAGCAGTGCCGCCCTCTTCTGCGGCCGCGAACGTCACTTCAATGCCTTTGGCCGTAGCTTTCGCACCAACGGTTTTAGTTTTCAGCATGATGTTGTCAAAGCGGTGGGCGTTCATTTTTTGCCACACTTTGACCAAATCGCGGTCGGCGCCTTGCATCAAACCGTCCATCATTTCGACTACATCTAAGCGCGCACCTAGGGTGCTGTAGACGGTGCCCATTTCTAAACCGATGATGCCGCCTCCCAAGATCAACATGCGCTTGGGCACTTCTTTAAGTTCTAAGGCACCCGTGCTGTCGACCACACGTGGGTCTTCGGGCATGAAAGGCAAACGCACAGCTTGTGAGCCTGCAGCAATGATGGCTTTCTTAAAGGCCACCACTTTTTTACTGCCTGTTTTGTCTTGGCCTGTACCGTTGGTTTCTTCTACCTCTAAGTGGTTGGCTCCGACAAATGCGCCATAGCCACGCACGGTGGTGACTTTGCGCATCTTGGCCATAGCGGCCAAGCCACCCGTCAATTTACCGATCACTTTTTCTTTGTGACCGCGTAGCTTGTCGATATTGAGTTTGGGTTTTCCAAAATCCACGCCTAAATCGGCCATGTGGCTGACTTCGTCCATAACGGAGGCTACGTGCAAAAGTGCTTTGGATGGAATGCATCCCACGTTCAAACAAACGCCGCCCAAGGTGGCATAACGCTCGACGATCACAACGCTCAAGCCAAGGTCTGCGGCTCTGAAAGCGGCGGAGTAACCGCCGGGGCCACCGCCCAAGACTAGGACATCGCATTCGATGTCGGCTGAGCCAACGAAGGTCGTGGCAGTTGGTGCTGGAGTTGTATTTGTATTT
>RFTR01000061.1 GCA_009923345.1 Betaproteobacteria bacterium | reverse complement strand
ATTTCGTAATGACGCATAGACACTCCTTATGGATGAAGCTGCTCGCGGCGTCTGTCGCAATGCAGCAAGGTGAAAAGCCCTAGATTGTAGCCTATTTGGCTAACATTTTCCAGGTCTCGATCACGCTGTCAGGGTTGAGCGAGATCGAGTGGATGCCCTCGTCGGCTAGCCAATGCGCGAAATCGGGATGGTCGCTGGGTCCTTGTCCGCAAATTCCGACGTATTTACCTTGGGCTTTGCAGGCGTCTATCGCTTGTTTTAGCAACACTTTGACAGCAGGGTCACGCTCATCAAAGTCTGCGGATAACAGCTCCAAGCCTGAATCGCGGTCAAGCCCCAAAGTGAGCTGGGTCAAATCATTGGAGCCAATCGAGAAGCCGTCGAAGAACTGCAAAAACTCATTCGCCAAGATGGCGTTGCTGGGCACCTCACACATCATGATGATCTTGAGTTCGTTTTCGCCACGCTTGAGTCCATGTTGTGCCAACAGTTGGGTGACACGCTCGGCCTGTTTCAAAGTGCGCACAAATGGCACCATGACCTGCACATTGGTCAAACCCATGTCTGAGCGTACGCGTCGCATGGCCTCGCACTCCATCGCAAAGGCTTCTCCAAAATCTTCACTGATGTAACGCGCTGCGCCTCTGAAACCCAGCATGGGGTTTTCTTCTTCTGGCTCGTAACGGCTACCGCCAATGAGTTTGCGGTATTCGTTGGATTTGAAGTCCGACAAACGCACGATGACGGGTTTAGGCCAGAACGCGGCAGCAATAGTTGCCACACCTTCGGCCACTTTGTCGACGTAGAAAGCTCGAGGCGAGGCATGACCACGCGCCACAGATTCGACGGCCTTCTTTAAATCAGCGTCCACATTGGGGTAATCCAAGATCGCTTTGGGGTGTACACCGATGTTGTTGTTGATGATGAATTCCAAGCGCGCCAAGCCCACGCCATCGTTGGGTAACTGGCAGAAGTCAAACGACAACTGTGGGTTGCCCACGTTCATCATGATCTTGGTTTTGATCTGCGGCATGGTTCCACGCTGGACTTCGGTTACCTCGGTCTCTAAGAGGCCGTCATAAATATGTCCGGTGTCACCTTCTGCACAACTCACCGTGACCAAAGTGCCGTCTTTGAGATGCTCAGTCGCATCGCCACAACCCACCACGGCTGGTATGCCTAATTCACGCGCGATGATCGCGGCGTGGCAAGTGCGTCCTCCGCGGTTGGTAACGATGGCACTCGCGCGCTTCATCACGGGCTCCCAATTGGGATCAGTCATATCGGTGACCAATACGTCGCCCGGTTGTACCTTGTCCATCTCGCTGATGTTGTGTACCAAACGCACGGGACCGGTTCCGATTTTTTGCCCAATCGCGCGACCATGCGCCAGCACCGTGCCGTGCCCTTTGAGTTTGTAGCGCAGTTCCGATTGGCCTTTTTGTTGGCTCTTCACTGTCTCGGGGCGTGCTTGCAAGATATAGAGCAAACCGTCGTTGCCGTCTTTGCCCCATTCGATGTCCATGGGGCGACCGTAATGCTGTTCGATGACCAATGCATATCGGGCGAGTTGCTCCACCTCAGCGTCTGTCAATGAATAACGGTTACGCAACTCGGTGGGTACATCGGTGGTTTTGACCAAATGGCCGCTGGCCTTTTTTTCTTCAGTCGAAGAAAACTCCATTTGAATCAACTTAGAACCCAAATTCCGGCGAATCACCGCGCGCTTACCCGCCTTGAGCATGGGTTTATGCACATAAAACTCGTCTGGGTTCACTGCGCCCTGAACTACTGTCTCGCCCAAACCATAACTGGATGTGATGAACACCACATCTTCAAATCCAGACTCCGTGTCGATAGTGAACATCACACCGGCCGCGCCCAAATCTGAGCGCACCATGCGTTGCACGCCTGCGGACAATGCCACATCGGCGTGGGCAAAACCTTTATGCACGCGGTAGCTGATAGCGCGGTCGTTGTAGAGTGACGCAAAAACCTCTTTCATTTTGTGAAGCACTTCTTCAATGCCGACCACGTTTAAGAAGGTTTCTTGCTGGCCAGCAAAAGAAGCGTCGGGCAAATCTTCTGCCGTGGCAGAGGATCGCACCGCAAAAGACGCATGAACATTTTCAGCGCTGAGCACGAGGAATGCCTCGCGAATGGCTTTTTCTAAGTCTGCGGGGTAAGGTTGCGCCAAAACCAAACTACGAATTTCTGCACCAACTTGGGCTAAGGCCCGCACGTCTTCTGTATCTAATGCATTGAGCTTTGCATTGATTTTGTCTGTCAATCCATCGTGTTGCAAAAAAGCTCGAAATGCATGGGCGGTGGTGGCAAAGCCCGTTGGTACGCGCACGCCAGAAGGAAGCTGGGAAATCATCTCGCCAAGGCTGGCGTTTTTGCCACCGACCGACTCGACGTCGGTCATTCTCAGGTTTTCAAACGGTACGACCAGGGCGGTCGCAGAAAAAAGTGCTGACATGAGAAAGCTCCAAAAGTTAAAACGTGCGAGGCCATGCAGCGAGCGCTACTTTGTACTTTTATGCGTGTGGGGCTAATCTGCATGACGAAATTCGGATAATCTGCCCATTGTAGTTAGCCAACCCCGCTTTTTAAGAAGAACAACTCCCCATGCCAAATCCAACCGTATTCTTTATCTCTGACGGCACGGGCATTACCGCAGAAACCTTTGGTAACGCCATCTTGGCGCAGTTTGAGCTCAAATTCAGGCACGTGCGTTTGCCCTTTGTTGATTCGGTCGATAAAGCGCACCAAGCAGTCCGCCAGATCAATCACACTGCAGAGATAGAAGGACGCAAGCCCATAGTATTTACCACCTTGGTCGATGAAGAAGTACTCAAAGTCATTGTGGATGGCAGCAAAGGCATGATGCTCGATATGTTTGGCACCTTTGTAAACCCGCTAGAAGCGGAGCTAGGAATCAAATCGAACCACCGTATCGGTCGATTTTCAGACGCCAGCAAGAGCAAGGAATACCACGACCGCATCGAAGCCATCAATTTTTCTCTGGCGCATGACGACGGACAACTCAACCGAGATTTAGAGTTGTCCGATGTCATTTTGGTGGGCGTGAGTCGTAGTGGCAAAACGCCAACCAGTCTGTATTTAGCGATGCAGCATGGCTTGAAAGCAGCAAACTACCCGCTGATTCCTGACGACTTTGAACGCAAGCAATTGCCCCCTGCTTTAGTTCCGTTCAAAAAGAAAATGTTTGGTCTAACGATACAGCCTGAACGTTTAAGCGAGATTCGCAACGAACGGCGCCCTAATTCCAACTACGCCGACCTCACTAATTGCCGTTATGAGGTGGCTGAAGCGGAGTCCATGATGCGGCGTGCAGGGATTCGCTGGTTATCTACGACGCATAAAAGCATTGAAGAAATCGCTACAACGATTCTGCAAGAGATAAGTCCAGAACGCTTGACTTACTAGGCAGTCAACTTTTACTTACAACCCCAAAGCGGCGATTCCCGCTTTGGCAATCTGCGCGTCTTCGCTAGATTTAACGCCGCTGACACCTACTGCCCCTATGCATTGGCCATCCTTGATGATGGGCACACCACCTTCTAGCATTCCCTGCAAGTAAGGTGCGCTTAGAAACGAATAGCGGCCATTGTTGATAACGTCTTCGTACACCTTGCTTTCGCGTTTACCCAAAGCTGATGTGGTGGCCTTGGCGGGTCCGATATGTGCAGAAATCGTCGCAACACCATCCATTCGGTGCATGCCCAACAAATGACCGCCATCGTCGACCACCGCAATCACTACGGCCCAATTGTTTTTGATTGCTTCTGCTTCAGCAGCAGCGAGTATGGCTTTGGTATCTGAAGACTCTAAAAAAGGTTTGGTTTTCATAAAAAGGATGTGTTGGTGTAGTTTGTAAGTTGGGCCGATGAAGGTTTTTTACATGTACTGATGCACTGACTATTGATTTGGCACAAAGCATACCCATTTATTCCCCTGTAAACCCTTGTAAAAACTAGGATTTACACCAAGGCTTTTGAAACCAATTGCTCTAAAATGAGCGAATCTGCATGTGCAGGTGTTAATAGGAGATCGTGACATGAACGACCAAATCCAATCAGTTGAGTACTACGACGTTCTATCCGCTGGGGACCGCAACCGCGTCCTTCGAAACACGTATTGGCTTCTTGCTGTAAGCATGTTGCCCACCGTTTTAGGTGCTTGGGTCGGTGTGGCCTCTGGCATAAGTTACGCTTTGTCTGGCGTATTGGGCATTATTTTGATGCTCGCTGGCGCATTCGGTTTTATCTACGCAATTGAAAAAACCAAGCATTCTTCGACAGGCGTCTACGTGTTGCTAGGTTTTACCTTCTTCATGGGCCTCATGCTCTCCCGCATGATTGCGATGGTCTTAGGTTTCAAAAATGGTGCTGAGCTAGTAATGACCGCATTCGGTGGTACAGCTGGCGTCTTTTTCGTTATGGCCAGTTTGGCATCTGTCATCAAGCGGGATATTTCGGGCTTAGGCAAATGGCTGATGGTTGGCGTCATCATTTTGATGGTTGGTAGCATCATCAACATTTTTGTTGGCTCATCTACCGGCATGCTGGTTATCTCTGTTTTGTCTATGGCTATCTTTAGCGCCTTCATGTTGTACGACCTTAAGCAAATCATGGACGGTGGAGAAACCAACTACATCAGCGCCACACTGACCCTCTACCTAGACGTCATCAACGTTTTCCAAAGCTTGCTAGCTTTGTTGGGTATTTTTGGTGGTGAACGCGAATAACCAAGTTATTACGTACAAAAAAGGGGCTTAGGCCCCTTTTTATTTGCCTCAAATTTTTAATTCTTTACTGACCTGCATGCTGAAACTATCTATAGCTAAGTTAATTCGGCAAATCAAATACCGCCATGCTCTCTACATGGGCCGTATGCGGGAACATGTTGACCGCACCTGCAGCGCTGCAAACATAACCAGCCAAATTCACCAATAACCCAGCATCACGGGCTAAGGTGGCAGGATTACAACTCACATACACGATGCGCTTTGGCGGCTTCCAGCCTTTACCTAACTCAGGTTCTTGCCGCAAAGCAGCCAACGCTTGTACCAAGGCAAATGCGCCCTCGCGTGGAGGATCAACCAACCATTTATCTGCCGTGCCGTCAGCCGCCAACAAGTCAGGCGTCATATCAAACAAATTACGCGCAGCAAATTGCGTGGGAGCAAAAGCATTGCGGCGCTGTGTTTGGTTCCACACTAAGTTATCTCTTGCTCTTGTAACCAAGGCTTCACTTCCCTCAATACCCAGCACTTGGCCTGCCATGGTGGCAATAGGCAAGGTGAAATTTCCAATACCACAGAACCAATCTATCACGCGTTCATGGGTTTGGGCATCCAGTAAGCGCAATGCACGCGTCACCAAAACACGGTTGATATGCGGGTTGACCTGCGTAAAGTCAGTGGGCTTAAAAGGCATCATCACGCCGAACTCAGGAAGTGCATACGCGAGTTGCTCTTGTGATTGACCATCAAGCAAAGCAACCGTATCGGGGCCCTTGGGTTGAAGCCACCACTGCACATGGTGCTTTATTGCGAAAAGTTTGAGCAAGTCAATGTCGCCAGTGGAGAGCGGTTCTAGATGGCGTAACACCAAGGCGGTGACGTGGTCGCCACAAGCCAATTCAATTTGCGGGCATGTTGCTCGGGCTTGTAAGCTTTCAATCAAAGCGCGCAGTGGCATCAACATGGCATTGACATGCGGATGCAAAACCGGACACGTTTGCATATCCGCCACATAGCGACTTTTACGTTCATGAAAGCCCACCAACACCGTTCCTTTTTTGAGAACGTCGCGCACTGATAAGCGGGCACGGTAACGGTATCCCCAAGCGGGTCCATATATGGGTCGTAGGATATTTTCAGGCTTGACCTTGCCTAAGTGCCAAAGGTTGTCCTCCATGGCACGCTGTTTGACAGCCACTTGCGCATTGGCTTCTAGATGTTGCATCTTGCAACCCCCGCAAGCACCCGCATGCAAACCAAAATGCGAACAGACAGGACGTACGCGTTGCGATGACTCGTGCACCACCTCAAGCAAAGAGCCCTGCTCCCAATTATTTTTTTTGCGGTGGATGTTGGCGCGGACTGCCTCGAACGGCAACGCACCCTCCACAAAAACAACCTTACCGTCTTCCCGATGCGCAACACCTTGCGCTTCGAGATCCATCGACTCAATCTGCAGCACGTTGTCCGTCATCAATTGGCGGGCAAATATTTGGCTGGGTCGACGGGTTTACCTTGGCGACGGATTTCAAAATGCAACTTCACCTGATCAGCATCGCTATTGCCCATCTCGGCAATTTTTTGGCCACGCTTGATCGCTTGGTCTTCTTTTACCAACAAAGATTGGTTGTGCGCATAGGCAGTTAGGTAGGTGTTGTTGTGTTTAAGAATGACTAAATTACCGTAACCCCGCAAACCAGAGCCCGCATAGACCACCTTGCCATCTGCAGCAGCTAGCACTGGATCCCCTGCCTTGCCAGCAATGTCTATCCCTTTGTTTTTGACTTCATCAAAACCAGCTAGCACATTGCCACGCGTTGGCCATTGAAAAGAAACTGCGTCTTCCGCCGAATCACTATTGGCTAAGTTGTTAGCTGGTGTTGATGCATTAGGGGGATTCGCAGCAGAAACAGGCGGCCTGACAGCTGAAGTATTCGAAGCAGGCGCTGATGTGCTGGCTGAATTTGTAGGTGCGGGACTCGTAACGACATTGGTGGAAGACACAGGACGCACAACAACTCCAGTTTCTTCGGGCGGCGTGACGCGTAAGACTTGTCCTATTTCGATCAGATTGGGGTTCTCGATATTGTTCCAACGTGCAATATCACGCCAACTTTGTCCGTTGTCCATGCCAATGCGGATCAATGTATCGCCTGCCTTGACGCTGTAGAAGCCAGGTTTGCCAGCATTATCTGTACTGGCTACCATCTTGGCAGGGACACGCCCAGCATTGGGGGAGCGGTCTTCAACAGGGGCTGGACGATTTTTATTGGCGCAACCCGCGAGCGCCATGGCACTCAACAAAGCTAACAATAACCAATATCCCGCACGTCTCATGCACATCTCTCCTGCATCAAGCAATCCCTGATTTTAGGGGTACGAAGAGGACAGGCTCTAATACGACTTGCTTCAATCCTTGCGTCGTCTTATCGATCACTACCAAGGACTGTTGCCCAGATGCACCTTGCATAGGCGCCACAATGCGTCCACCCATGGCGAGTTGGTCTATCCAATTTTGTGGAATCGTTTCGCCCCCAGCAGCTGCAATGATGGCGCTGTATGGCGCGCCTTTGGCATATCCCAACATGCCGTCGCCAAAAATCACGTGCACATTGGGTAGGCGCATAGGCCTTAAGTTTTCACGGGCCTTATCGTGCAATCCACGTAAGCGTTCGATGCTGTAGACCTCACGCGCGACCAAAGACAAAAGAGCAGCTTGGTAACCACAGCCCGTGCCAATTTCAAGTACACGTCCCATCATCTGCCCTTGCACACCTGGCGCTTCTCTGATCAAAGCGATCATGCGTGCAACGACATTGGGTTTTGAAATGGTTTGACCTAAGCCGATTGGCAAACTGGTGTCTTCATACGCTTGGTTAGCCAATGCACTGTCAACAAAACGATGCCGCTCAATGCGCCCCATGGCTTCCAGCACACCCGTGTCTTCTATGCCTTGCTGCGCTAGTTTTTGCACCATGCGTGCGCGTACGGTTGAAGAATCTAATCCAAAACCAGTAGCAGTATTGGTCTGTACCGTTTTGGGTTTGGCTGGTTTGCTACCCGTATCGAGTTTGGCGGGAAAACTCGGCCGTTCTTTCATTCAAGGCGTCCGTTCAAACGCTGCCCCCATGTTGCAAGGCTGTCGTGTTCGGTTAAATCTACTTGCAAAGGTGTAACTGAGCAATGGCCTTCGAAAGTGGCATGGAAATCTGTGCCGTCAGTGTCGTCTTTTGCAGGGCCAGCTCCTCCAATCCAATACATGGTGTCACCGCGCGGGCTGGTTTGGGTGATCACACGTTCTGCAGCGTGGCGTCTGCCTAATCGCGTCACCTTGAGGGGTTTGAGTTGATCCAAAGGTTTATTTGGCACATTCACATTCAATAACCAAGCGCCATTTCCAACGAGTTTGTTGGCAATCACGTCTTGCACTAACGCGCGTGCTTTTGCAGCTGCCGCATCAATATGCGCCCAACCTTTTTCTACTTGCGAAAATGCAATCGCTGGAATACCAAACAAATAGCCCTCCATCGCAGCACCCACCGTGCCAGAGTAGATCGTGTCGTCGCCCATATTGGCGCCATTGTTGATGCCTGAGACCACCAAATCAGGCTTGTATCCCAGCAAACCAGTCAATGCGATATGCACACAATCAGCAGGCGTGCCGTTGATATAGCGAAAACCATTGCTGGCTTGATGCACATACAAAGGTGAATGCAAGGTGAGCGCATTGGATTTAGCGCTGTTGTTTATCTCAGGTGCGACCACCTCCACGCGCCCCAGGTCTTTTAGGGCTTCATACAAAGCAATGAGACCAGTGGCTTGGTAGCCATCGTCGTTAGAAATCAGAATATTCATGCAAACTTTCAGTGATATTTGATTGTAGGGTTAGCCCGTGACACTTCTAGTGCAACTTACAAATCCCCTATCATCACCGTAAATGATTAAAGGAGACTTTTGTGCACGCATGGCTTTGTGAAAACCCTATCGGTGTGGATGCCCTGACTTGGAAATCGCTTCCCACTCCTGAACCCCAAGCAGGTGAAGTGCGCATACGCATTGAAACCGCGAGCTTGAATTTTCCCGACCTCTTGATCGTGCAGAACAAATACCAAATGAAACCGCCCCTACCCTTTGTGCCAGGCTCTGAATATGCAGGAATCGTTGAGGCTGTAGGCGAAGGTGTCACCCATTTACAAGTTGGCCAAGCAGTGGCATGCCTGAGTGGCACCGGTGGCTTTGGTACGCACACATTGGCGCCCGCCAAACTCTGCATGCCTTTGCCTGCTGGTTTTGGTCCGGTCGATGCCGCCGCATTCATCATGACCTATGCCACATCGCACCATGCCTTGTTAGACCGTGGACAACTCAAAGCGGGTGAAACCGTTTTGGTGCTAGGTGCTGCAGGTGGCGTAGGCACTGCCGCCATTCAAATTGCCAAAGCATCGGGTGCGCGTGTGATTGCAGCAGCCTCTACACAAGAAAAATGTGATCTTTGTACGGCGCAAGGAGCCGATGCCACCATCAACTACAACAAAGACAATTTTCGTGAACGGCTAAAAGAACTCACTGAGGGCAAAGGTCCTGATGTGATTTACGACCCTGTCGGAGGCGACTATGCAGAACCCGCTTTCAGATCCATCGCATGGCGTGGACGCTATTTGGTGGTGGGATTTGCAGCAGGTCCTATTCCAGCCTTGCCTTGGAATTTAGCTTTGCTCAAAGGCGCGTCTATCGTGGGTGTTTTTTGGGGCGATTTCTCGCGCCGTGAAAGTGTAGCGAATGCGGCCATGATGCAAGAGCTAGCAACGTGGTATGGCCAAGGAAAAATCAAACCCGTGATTCACAAAACCATGCCTATGGCAGAACTCAAACAAGCTTATGCGGAGATGGGGTCGCGCGGGGTGATGGGTAAATTGGTAATGGTGAATTAGTTGATTGAACTAGTTCAATC
>RFTR01000007.1 GCA_009923345.1 Betaproteobacteria bacterium | reverse complement strand
GAAATTTTGGACAGTCGTGGCAACCCCACCGTGGAATGTGACGTGTTACTAGAGTCTGGAACGATGGGACGTGCTGCAGTGCCTTCTGGCGCATCCACCGGCAGCCGCGAAGCGATTGAATTGCGTGATGGCGATAAAAATCGCTATCTCGGCAAAGGCGTTTTGAAAGCAGTAGAGCACATCAACACGGAAATTTCAGAAGCCGTTTTAGGCTTAGACGCTTCCGAACAAGCTTTTCTCGACAAAACTCTGATCGACTTAGACGGCACAGATAACAAAAGCCGTTTAGGTGCGAATGCCATACTGGCAGTGTCCATGGCTGTAGCCCGTGCGGCTGCTGAAGAATCTGGTTTGCCCCTTTATCGTTACTTTGGTGGCATGCATGCAACCCAGTTGCCCGTACCGATGATGAACGTGATCAACGGTGGCGCCCATGCCAACAACAACTTGGACTTGCAAGAGTTCATGATCATCCCCATCGGCGCGCCCAGTTTCAGAGAAGCGGTGCGTTATGGCGCAGAGGTGTTCCATGCACTCAAGAAAATCATCCACGATAAAGGTATGAGCATTGCTGTGGGCGACGAAGGTGGCTTTGCCCCCAACGTCACAAACCACGAAGCGGCTATCCAAATGATCTTGGACGCTATTGCTGCTGCAGGCTACACCGCAGGCGAGCAAATCGCCATCGGCTTAGATTGCGCGGCCAGTGAGTTTTACAAAGACGGTAAATACCACTTAGAAGGCGAAGGCTTGCAACTGTCTGCCCAACAATGGGCCGACATGTTGGCGACTTGGTGCGACAAATACCCCATCATCAGCATTGAAGATGGCATGGCCGAAGGCGATTGGGACGGATGGAAAGTTCTGACCGACCGCTTGGCGAAAAAAGTACAAATCGTGGGTGACGACTTGTTCGTGACAAACACCAAAATATTCCAAGAAGGTATCGAAAAAGGCATTGCCAATTCCATCCTCATCAAGATCAATCAAATTGGCACCTTGACCGAAACTTTCGCCGCTATTGAAATGGCCAAGCGTGCGGGTTACACGGCTGTGATCAGCCACCGCTCTGGTGAAACCGAAGACTCCACCATCGCAGACATTGCAGTGGGTTTGAATGCAGGCCAGATCAAAACTGGCTCGATGAGCCGATCAGACCGTATGGCGAAATACAACCAACTCTTGCGTATTGAGGAAGACTTAGGTGATGTAGCGGTGTATCCAGGTCGCTCCGCTTTTTACAACCTCAAAGGCTAATAAAACGCAAAGGCTTATTCGCTTTAAACTTTTAGCCCATCGACTTTCACTGTTTACATGCTTACCATCCTGCGTCCTATTCACATGGTTTTGATTGCACTCCTTTTAGTGCTGCAAGCCCAATTGTGGTTTGGTCGCGGAAGCTTGCCCGATGTCATGCGTCTTCAACAACAACTCAAAGAGCAAAAGCAAAACAACCAAGCGGCTCAATTAGCGAACGAGCGCCTAGGCGCAGAGTTGCACGATCTGAAAGACGGCTTAGAGATGGTAGAAGAACGCGCCAGAGCAGAAATAGGCATGGTCAAACCCAATGAAATTTTTGTGCAAATTGCACCTTAAACTCTCATTCCATGCACATGCGCAACAGACAGTTGCAGACCCCGATTAACGGTTTCAATATATGAAAGTCGCCATACTCGGCGCACCCGTTACGGGAAAAACTGAACTCGCTATGGCCCTTGGAAAATTCTTAAAGAGCCAAAGCATTCCTTTAGAAGTGACTGATAGCCCCCATATTCAAAGCTTAGAACAAGAAGATATCGCCTTGCTCTGTGGGCTAGACCTAGGCTCTCCCACCGAGACGCAATCCTTTGTAGACCAAGAACTCCGCGCTGGCTTGCAAACGCGAGGCATGGTGTTTCAAGTTGTTTATGGAAAAGGTTCTCTGCGTTTACAAAACGCATTGTTTTGCCTCGCTACCCAAACACCGCAATGGGCACATTTGCTGAGGCGCAGCGACATGCCCGTACGTTGGACTGGTAAGTGCGAAACATGTGGGGATGGACTTTGCGAGCACCAGTTGTTTACCAAACTGGTTTCTAACAAAGAATAGATTACTGAATCGCCGAACTACCAGGCACTTGTTTGTCGGCGCTGGTAAATATTTGTGCGGCGTCCACCGCATCAAATCGGTATTGTTGCCCACAAAAATCACAGCCTACCTCTACGTCATTGCGCTCAGACAAGATGCTTTCGACTTCGTCGGCGCCTAAGCTACGAATCATGTTGCTGACACGGTCACGACTGCAAGAACAGGAAAATCTGGGCTTCAAGGTTTCTAGGCGAATTAATTTTTCTTCCCAAAACAAACGTCTCAAAATCGTATCAGCATCCAGCTGCAATAACTCTTCGCTTTTCAAACTAGCAGCCAAGATAGAAATGCGGTTGTAGTCTTCGTTGCGCCCAATTTCATCTTCATCCGCCATGCTGGCTTTAGCGGCCAAGTTGCCTTCTCCCTTGATAGGCAAACGTTGTATCAACAAGCCAGCAGCTGTATTGTCGTCAGTCGCCAATACCAAGGTGGTATCGAGTTGTTCGCTTTGCAACATATAGTGTTGCAGCACATCGCTGAATTTGTCTATCTTGTTGCGATGGTCATCAAAAAGCGGCACGACACCTTGGTAGGGTTGCTGGCCAGGGAGTTTGTTCAACGGGTCGAGCGTAATGGCGCAACGTCCTTCGTTTTTCACATTAACCATACCAGATAAAGTCTGCGCTCCGTCTAATTCGCCTACCACTTTTGCAGTGGCACGCACACTCAAATCGGGTTGTACCTCTACGACCGCCAACTTCAATGGGCCATCGCCAAATATTTGCATGACCAAGGAACCATTGAACTTGATATTGGATTGCATCAAAACGGCAGCGGCCGTCATTTCACCTAACAAATGGCGAACAGGTTCTGGATAGGCGCCAGTGTCAAGATTTGCTGCACGCCGCTTTAATATTTCTTGCCACACGTCGGTGAGTTGTACCAATATGCCCCGAACAGGCAAACCTTCGAATAAAAATTTATGCAACCTAGACATCAAGACAGTTTCTTCAATCCTGATTTATAGCGCTGGGCATTTGCCATATAACCTTTTGCACTTTTGCGCACACCTTCTATTTGCTCTGGCGTCAATTCACGTACGACTTTGGCTGGACTTCCAAGAATCATGGAACCGTCAGGGAACTCCTTCCCCTCGGTTACCAAAGAGCCAGCGCCTACTAAACAGTTTTTACCAATCTTGGCGCCATTCAAAACTATCGCGCCAATACCTATCAAAGTTTCATCACCGATCGTGCAACCGTGCAGTTGCACCATATGTCCAACCGTCACATGTTTACCGATAGTGAGTGGTAAACCAATATCGACATGCAACACACTTCCGTCTTGGATATTGCTGCCTTCACCGATCGTGATTTTCCCGGAGTCCCCGCGTAGTACGCTTGAAAACCATACGCTGGAGTTGGCAGCCATCTCTACCTCACCGATCACCTGCGCGTTGTCTGCAATCCAAGCGGTGTCGTCTATTTGAGGAATATGTGTGTCAAGTTGTAAAACGGCCATGCCAATCTCCTACCTAATGATGTGATGTGTTGTCTACCTACAATTGTAGAGATGAGCATACGCCACGCCTCTCTCACCGCATTGTGCATTGCAGACCCCAAAGACAAGGTCCAATCGGTGCAATTGCTGTGGCAAACACATCACGAATTGGCTTTGCTTGCGAACGAACATCTGCTGCCCACGCAGAACACTTTGCTTCCTGGTCGGCCCGCACTTCCTCGCCTTATTCCCCCAAAGCAAGTCCCCACTAGGACACCGTTCACACCAGAGGGCTTGGCGTCGCTCCTCCATGCGGTCTGCCATATTGAGTTCAATGCGATCAATTTGGCGCTGGATGCCGTATGGCGGTTCCATGGTATGCCTGAGGCCTATTACACCGATTGGTTGCGCGTTGCTTACGAGGAGTCGCAGCATTTTGAGTTGTTACATACGCATCTCAAACATTTGGGCCATGCATATGGCGACTTCGATGCCCACGATGGCCTTTGGCAAATGTGCGAAAGAACGTCAGGCGATGTACTTGCCCGCATGGCCTTGGTTCCGCGCACACTAGAAGCAAGAGGCCTAGATGCCACACCTCTTATTCAAGCCAAGCTACTTAAAGTAGATACGCCTGATGCAATGCGTGCTGTTGAAATTTTGGACATTATTTTGCGCGACGAAGTGGGGCATGTTGCGATTGGCAACCATTGGTACAGATGGTTGTGCGAGCAACGGGGACTTGACCCCGTCGCACTATATGGAGAATTGGTTCAGCGCTACGACGCACCGAAACATAGGCCGCCTTTTAACCATGAAGCCCGCCTACGGGCTGGGTTTACCGAGGTTGAACTGGGTTATCTATTAGGCTAAGTTATTACAAGCACTGCATGCCACCTACAACACTCAACCGCGCGGATGGTGCATGCCATGCAGAGTCTTCAATCGCTCTCGCGCAATATGCGTGTAGATGGTTGTCGTAGAAATATCCGCATGACCCAGTAACATTTGCACGGCACGTAAGTCAGCCCCATGGTTTAACAAATGGGTAGCGAAAGCATGGCGCAGAGTATGGGGCGATATCGGCACTTTGATATCTGCAATCAGAGCATAGCGTTTGATCAATTGCCAAAACATCACACGCGTCATCGCCTCTCCAGCATGTTTGCCTCGCACGGTGATAAACAGATCTTCACTTTGATGCTGACCCAATAAAGCTGGGCGCGATTGCGTTAAATACTGCTCTAACCATTGCGCGGCTACTTGGCCAAAGGGCACCAAGCGCTCTTTACTGCCCTTTCCCATCACACGCAACACACCCTCATTGAGGCTGACATGGAAAACTTTAAGGTTCACCAACTCAGTTACCCGAAGACCACTGGCATACATCAACTCGAGCATGGTGCGGTCACGCACGCCTAGGGGTGTTTCTACATTCGGGGCCAACAGCAAATTTTCGACTTGCGTCTCTGTCAAAGTTTTGGGAACCCGCATCGCCTGCTTGGCAGCCAACATTTTCAGCGTGGGGTCATCACTGCGCATACGCTCGCGCAATGCCCAACGGTAAAAACGTTTCAATACCGTTAGTCGGCGATTGGCAGAGGTTGCTTTGGTCGTTGCGTGACGGCTGGCAAAGTACTCGTGTAAATCGGATTCTTTGGCTAGCAATAAATGGCCAAAATGCGAATGCGTAGAGGTACTGTTTTGCTGGGATAACCAAGCATCAAAAAGTTGCAGATCCCGTCTGTAGGCTGCCAATGAATTTTTCGCTAAGCCTTCCTCTAGCCACAAGGCATCGATGAAGGTGTCGATGCTCGGATCAAAGGCTTGTGAAGCAACCACAGCGACTTGGAAGTTATTTCAATCGAGCGTTAACTTCTGCTCTGACACGACTTTCTTATACACGTCAAACTCCGCTTTGATTTGTGTAGCGAATTGTTCTGGCGTGTTGGCAATGATGAGAGAACCCGTGTCTTCAATACGCTTGCGAACCGCTGGATCTTCCAATGCTTTACGTACGCCTGCATTGACTTTGTCAATCACTTCTTTGGGCAAGCCTTTGGGTCCGTAAATACCGTAATAAGCCATACGGTTGACAGGCTCCAAGCCTATTTCTTTGAAGGTCGGCACATTGGGCAACACGGCCAAACGTTGCGGTGCCGCTACCACGATGGGTACCAAACGGTTGTCCTTGATGAAAGGCAGTGCAGAAGGCAAGTTGTCAAAAATCATGGGGACTTGGCCAGCCACGGTATCGTTTAATGCGGGGCCTGCACCGCGATAAGGAATGTGCGTGATGAAAGTCGCGCTCAAGCTCTTAAACAACTCCATTTGTAAATGGCCAATTCCGCCCGTGCCGGAAGAGGAATAGGAGTAACGGCCTGGTGAGCGCTTTATTTCCGCCACGAACCCTTTGTAGTCTTTAGCAGGAAACGAAGGATGTACCGCGATGATGTTGGGCGTCGCTGCGATATTAATGATGGGAGAAAAGTCAGTAATCGGGTTGTACGGGATTTTGGTGTTGATTGCAGGATTGGCTGCAGTGGTAGAGACCGTTGCAACGCCTAACGAATAACCGTCAGGTAGTGCCTTTGCGGTTTCATTGGCGCCAATAACGCCACCTCCACCCGCTTTGTTCACAACCACCACCGTTTGCCCTAATGCTTTACCTAGGGGTTCAGCAATTGTGCGAGCAATGATGTCCGTAGTGCCCCCAGGTGCAAAAGGTACTTGCAGTTGGATCGCTTTGGTTGGATAGCCCTGCGCAAAAACGGCAGAACTCACAGCACAAATACTCAGTGTTGCCAATAACCTACTTTTCATCTCAAAACTCCTAAATTAAAACTTCGTTTAACGCGTGCAGTAAAACATAACTGTAAACGCAATAAGTAGTGGTCACAAAAGTCGAGGTATTCTCTCCATATGGATTACTTACCTCTTCTTGCACCAGATTTCTCACTCATCTTGTGCGGTTACTTGCTGTGTCGCTTTACGGCTCTCAACCGCACAATGTGGTCTCAAGTTGAAAGCTTGGTGTATTACTTTTTGTTTCCTGTTTTGTTATTCACCACCATTGCACGTACCAATTTGGATATTCAAAGCCTGACGCATTTTTTGCAAGCAGGCGTGTTGATGGGGATGTGCGGCATCGCAATGGGTTACGTCCTACCTTATCTGCCGTTTTTAGGTCGCCATATCGACACACGCATGCATGCATGTAGCACCCAAATTGCGTTTCGATTTAATTCCTACATTGCACTGGCCGTCACCGAAAGAATGGGCGGTCCTCCCGCGCTAGTCTTGATGGCAGTCTTGATAGGTGTTTGTGTCCCTATTTTTAATATTGCATCGGTTTGGCCCATGGCTAAACATGGGGAGAAAGGCTTTTTGGCAGAACTGATTCGTAATCCACTCATCTTGGCAACCGTGTCTGGG
Source organism: Betaproteobacteria bacterium (assembly GCA_009923345.1). Lineage (GTDB taxonomy): Bacteria > Pseudomonadota > Gammaproteobacteria > Burkholderiales > Burkholderiaceae_C > Limnohabitans. The sequence continues at coordinate 17,533 of RFTR01000007.1, read as the reverse complement.
CTCGTTGCCAATTTAGTGGGCTTACACATCCCTGAATGGGCTGCGCCCACCTTGCAACGCGTGGGATCGTCATCAGTCAGCTTGGGTTTGATGGCGGCGGGGGCAGGCATGGAATTGGGGCGTTTGCAAAAAGCAAAGCTATTGGGCGTTTCCGTCCTACTGATTCGCCACTTTTTGACGCCGATCGTGGCTTGGGTACTTGCCAGGTGGCTCCACTTAGACCCTCTGCAAACTGGTGTTTTACTGGCTTTTTCAGCGCTGCCCACCGCCTCGAGTTGCTATGTTTTGGCAAACCGAATGGGTTATGACGGATCTTTGGTCGCTGGCTTGGTCACGCTATCGACTGTCCTAGGGGTCTTCAGCCTCTGGTTCGCACTAGGCGTCCTGCAATAAAAAGAGGCATTTATGGCATAATAATAGGTTTTGTGGCCAAGTGCATTGGAATTGTCTGGTGTGGCTAGCGCAGTTGAAAAGGAACAGATCATGAAAGAAGGAATTCACCCAGACTACCGCGAAGTGTGCTTTGTGGACATGTCTAACGGTTTTAAGTTTGTAACGCGCTCATGCGCTAACACCAAAGAAACCGTCAAAATGGACGATGGTCGCGAGTTACCCCTCTACAAATTGGACACTACCAGTGAGTCGCACCCTTTCTACACCGGAACACAAAAATCCGTGGACAACATGGGTGGACGCGTGGAACGTTTCCGCAACAAATACGGTAAAACGGCTGCCAAGTAAGCCCTTTCGCATCCTTCACAAAGGGCAGCCCGTTTTCGGCGCTGCCTTTTTTCTTTATCGCCTGTAGTTTTTAACGACGCACGACATTGTCACAAGCTCAAGACCCCACGCCGGCCATCGTTGCGCAAAATGCTGTTCGGCCTTTGCCGAGGATAGCGTTGTGGCTTTTTTGTTTGGCGTATTTGGTTCCGGGATTAGTCGGTAGAGAACCTTGGAAGGGAGAGGAACTCCAAGTCTTTGGCCAAATGTTGGCGCTGGCACAAGGACAAAGCGATTGGTTGCACCCTACTGTGTGGGGGCAAACTTTGCCTTTAGACGCGCCACTAGCGTATTGGATGGGTGCGTGGGCAATTGGCCTGGCACCGAATTGGCTGTCAGCAGGATCTGCCGCGCGCATTCCCTTCGCCTTGCTACTGGCTTTGACAATGTTTAGCACTTGGAAAGCAGCCTATTACTTAGGACTTGGTGCGCGAGCACAACCCGTTGCTTTTGCTTTTGGAGGCGAAGCAAAACCGAAAGACTACGCCAGAACGATTGCAGACAGTGCGGCGCTCGCTTTGATTGCCTGCCTGGGCTTGGCCTTGCTATCTCACGAAGCAACGCCCATGCTGATGCAGTTTTCATTTTTTGGCTGCGCATTTTTAGGTGCTTCGGCCCTTCCCTTCCACCCTTTCAAGAGCTTCATGGCTTTGGTCGTGGCTCTTGCAGGCTTGAGTTTTAGTGGAGCGCCGACTCTGTCCGTATTACTAGCCACTGGTGTCGCATGCATTATTTTTTTCGACAAAGAAAATAAGAATAGCTCTCCGCTTCGAATCTATGCCTATGCCTTATTGGCGTGCGCCTTAGGCATTGCAGCTATTGCTAATTACTTTGATCTATTTCATTGGCGCATATCTTCAACGGCAAGAGATTGGAAAAATTGGCGCGGCTTGGTTGATTTACTAGTGTGGTTCATGTGGCCTGCGTGGCCCCTGGTTCTGTGGACGCTATGGCAATGGCGTCGTCAATGGTTATCGCAGAACTGGAGCCGGCATTTGGCTCTACCCCTGTGGTTTATTGCGCTTGCCCTATGCGTTGCGTTTATGACCCGCACAGAAGACCAAACGCTGATGTTGGTATTACCACCCATGGCAACCTTAGCCGCCTTTGCACTCCCAACTTTTAGACGCAGCTTTTCTGCTTTTATTGATTGGTTCACTCTCATTTTTTTCACAGGTTGCGCCTTCATCATCTGGGTGATCTGGATTGCTATGCAAACAGGTTGGCCGCCACAACCTGCCGCCAATGTCGCACGCTTGGCCCCTGGCTTCGAACCAAGTTTCAGTGTTTTGGCTTTTGTGTTTGCGCTGATGGCAACCGCTGTATGGGCATGGCTGGTGAAGTGGCGCGTGGGAAGACACCGCCAAGCGATCTGGAAGAGCTTGGTATTGCCTTCTGGAGGTGCCGCCCTTTGTTGGTTATTGCTGATGAGCTTGTGGCTACCACTTTTAGATTTTGCAAGAAGCTATGTGCCTTGGGTTCAGCAAATTCAACAGACGATGAAAGCCCAAGGACGATCATCGTCTGATTGCATGATGACCTACGGACTCAATGTCGGACAAATGACAGCATTTCACTACCATGGCGGCTTTGAAATCAAACCCTTAGACAATGCTGGGGCGCCACAAAACGCCTCGTGCCGATGGCTCATGGTTGATAACGATTCACGACCAGAATTAGCGCAAGTAGCCCATATCAAAGAATGGCGCCGCATAGAAACCATCAAACGTCCTGCCAATAAAAATGAAGACGTCACCCTTTACCTGCGACGGGTTCAATAAACCCCGATGACCGAGCGCGCGTATATCCTGCGCCATGCAGGAACGATTTTGATCGGTCAGTTAGCAGTCATGGCGTTTGGAGTGACCGACACCATCGTGGCAGCCAGGTATGCAGACACTGCTCTTGCGTCTCTGTCCGTGGGTTCAGCCACTTATATCTCTGTCCATGTCGCGCTGATGGGTATCGTGCAGGCATTGCTTCCTGTCTGGGCTGAACTACAAGGTGCTAAAAAATATGAGGCTGTTGGCCGCTCAGTGCGGCAAGCGCTATACGTCGTACTTTTGACATCAACCATTGGTATGGCGGTGTTGTTGAATCCCAGTACTTTGTTGGAGTGGGCGCAAGTACCTGAGCACCTGCAACTAGAAGTCAAAGACTATCTGACGGTCATTGCGTTTGGCTTGCCTGCATCTCTTTTGTTTAGGCTGTTTGGCACCTTGAATCAAAGTTTAGGAAGACCGCGGGCAGTGACCTTGGTGCAGGTGGCAGGCTTGCTATGCAAGATACCTTTATCTATCTTGCTGGTTTTAGGTCTACCGGGCGTTTTTCAACCTATGGGGTTGGTGGGATGCGCTTGGGCTACTTTGGTAGTCAATATGGCCATGGTGGCATTTGCCGTTATCTTGTTGCGCATACAAGATGATTACAAGCCCTATGCTTTTTGGCAACGCATGGAACCGCCTGACTTTCGGGTGTTACGCCAGTTTTTAAAGCTAGGAATTCCAAGTGGCCTGGCGATTGGCGTTGAAGTCACTTCCTTCACCTTGATGGCTTTATTTATTGCAAGGCTTGGCGTCGTAGCGTCCGCAAGCCACCAAATTACGGCGTCCATGGCTGCATTGCTTTATATGGTGCCGTTGTCTCTTTCAATTGCCTGCAGTGCGCGGGTGAGTTATTGGTTAGGTGCAAACCAATATCAACACGCCAGAAAAGCGTTGCGCGATGGTTTGACTTTGGTGATTATTTTTGGATCACTTTTGAGTCTTTTGTTGGTTGTGTTTCAAAGAGAGGTCGTGCTTTTCTACACCCAGTCACCTGAGGTGGCAGAACTGGCAGCCGAATTACTGTATTGGTTAGCGTGCTACCAACTTGCAGATGCTCTACAAGTATTTTGCGTATTTGCACTACGCAGTTACCGTATCACGCTTTTTCCACTGCTTACCTATGCAGTTACCTTATGGGGCGTTGGATTAGCAGGTGGCTATGTCGTGGCATATGGCCTTGTGGAGTTTGAATTCTTGAAGTGGCTACAAACAAACTCACCCATCACATTTTGGCAAACCAGCACGCTAGCTTTAGTGCTGACTGTTGCAGCATTATTTCCTGTGCTTTGGATACGCGCCTACCGCAAAGCACGCTAAGGGCTTGCTACTTGCTTCCAACGCGTTGGAGGGAAAATCAAATTAAAACAAGAGCCTTGTCCTGCAATACTGGCTATTTGCAACTGACCACCATGGCGTTGCATCACATGTTTCACAATCGCTAAACCCAATCCAGTCCCTCCAGACTCACGTGATCGGCTTCTGTCGACGCGGTAAAAACGCTCGGTGAGCCTTGGTAAATGTTCGGGCAAGATGCCAGGACCAGTGTCTTTGACTTGGAGATTCAAATTTCCATCCGCTGAAATAAATGCGTGCACTTCAATGCGTCCACCTTGCGGGGTATAACGTATTGCATTGCTCACCAAATTAGACAGCGCACTTTGTAGTTCACGCTGCTCGCCGAGGACAAGATAGTTGAGAATCTTTGGATCAGTTTCAAAAACAATGACCTGGGCTATCTTGTCTTGAAACAACAACTGAGAGAGTTGTTGCGACTCGATTTGGCATGTGTCCATCAACTGTGAAAGCACTATGTGGCTGGTAAATCCAGGAATAGGGCTGCCTTCAAGGCGCGACAAAGTGAGCAAGTCATCCACCAAGCTTTGCATTCGCTGCGCTTGGGTCGCCATCAGCGCTAGGTAGTTGTCTTGTTCTTGCGGACTGAGTTTTAAAGTTTGTAAGGTTTCTACAAAACCCGCTAACACTGTAAGTGGTGTGCGAATTTCATGCGACACATTAGCCACGAAATCGCGCCGCATGGCTTCTGCTTGCTCGACAACCGTCACGTCTCGGGTGATTAGCAACTGTTTGCCCTCCCCATAGGGGTGGCGCTGTATCGATATGCGTAAAGGCATATTGGGGTTCTTGCCTCTTCCCTCGATCACGATGGGTATGGCGACATCTGGCGATGTCATATAGGCAGAAAAAATTGGATCCCTTACCAAATTGCCAATCCGTTGGGCGATATCACGCTCAGGCTCAATACCTAATTGGTACGCAGCTGTTTGGTTACACCATTCAATTTGAAAGTTTTCATCTAACAAAACCACACCATTGGGAGACGCTTGAATGGCAGATAAAAAATCTTTTAAACGTTGTTCGCTAACCTTGATGGCTCGCTCGCGCTCTCTCAATAACCTGCGCGTTCTATCGACTACTGTGCCCCATAAACCAAATGTACTGGGGACCTCTGCTAAATTTCCGTAACGCAACCAATGGACTACACGCAACCCCCGTATGGCATCCCAAAACCACCAAAGCATCGCTCCAACTAAGCCACCCACGACCAAATAAAACGCGGCGTGTAACTCCTGCGATTGCGCCCAAAAATACCCTAGCGTTGCGCCGCAGAGAAGTAAAAGCAACAAACTAAGAAACCGACCAAACACTAAAAACCTCAGGCATCGGGTGTGACAGAAGCGGTGAGTCTATACCCAACGCCTCGCACTGTTTCCACCATAGCAGATGCGACCCCTAGCGCTTCACGTAATCGTTTGACATGCACATCCACGGTTCTTTCTTCGATAAACACATGGTCGCCCCATACGCGGTCAAGTAACTGACTGCGTGAATGCACTCTTTCAGCGTGATGCATCAAATAATTGAGCAACTTAAATTCGGTGGGTCCTAACCGAAGCGGGGTATCTTGATAACTGACGCGGTGTGTAGAGCCGTCTAGTTGTAAGCCACCAATTCGAACGACATCGCTGGCTTGCTCAGGGGCTCGGCGTCTCAATACTGCCCGAATACGCGCAAGAAGTTCTTGGGTAGAAAAAGGTTTGGTGATGTAGTCGTCCGCACCAGCGTCTAGGCCAGCAATTTTGTCTGGCTCGTCACCACGCGCGGTTAGCATCAAGATAGGTGTTAGCTTGGTACGAGGATCAGAACGCCAGCGCTTTGCCAACACCAAACCGCTTTGCCCAGGCAGCATCCAATCCAACAAGATAACGTCTGGCAAGACATCGTCAATGGCAGCTTGTGCTGCTTCTCCGTCTTCTGCTAATACCGCTAACATGCCATGGTGGCGCAAATTGACAGAGATGAGTTCGGCAATGGCTTTCTCATCTTCGACAACTAGTACGCGAGGAATCTTCATACTGACAGATTAGTTACTCGTGTTCATAGCGGCTTCAATGTCCGCAAGAGGCGTGTGGCGTACGTCTTCACCTTTGACGATATAGATAATGAATTCGGCAATATTTTTAGAATGGTCGCCGATACGTTCAATCGCTTTGGCGATGAACAGCAAATCTAAACTGGCAGAAATTGTTCGCGGATCTTCCATCATGTAAGTGATGAGTTTGCGAACAAATCCATCGAACTCTTTGTCGATCAAATCGTCTTCACGCAAAATTGCAACAGCGCTATGGACATCCAATCGCGCAAAAGAATCCAGCGCTTTACGAAGCAAACCAGAAGCAAGTTCGCCACACACGCGCAAATCGGAAGAAGGCAAGGCACGCGGCGCTACGCCATCAATAATGGACTTGACCATCCGGGCGATTTTGGCGGCCTCATCACCAACACGCTCTAAATTAGCTGTCGTTTTAGACATGGCCACCAACAGGCGTAGGTCACGCGCCGTAGGTTGGCGTCGGCTGATCACCGAAGCGATTTCGCGGTCGATCTCGACTTCCAGTGCATTGACCCGGTTTTCAGTGACGATGACGTCGTCGGCCACCTCCACGCTAAAGTTAGAAAGTGCGTAAATCGCCTGACGAATTTGGGACTCGACTAAGCCACCAATCTCCATGACATTGGTAGAGATTTGATTGAGTTCAGCATCAAATTGTGAGGATAAATGTTTATCTGGCATATGGGTCTCTCTAGGTTTAGCCGAAACGGCCAGTGATGTAATCTTCGGTGGCTGTCTTTTTAGGTTTGAAGAAAATTTGCTCAGTTTCACCAAATTCAATCAACTCACCCAAATACATATATGCCGTAAAGTCGCTCACACGGGCAGCCTGTTGCATGTTGTGGGTCACGATGGCGATCGTGTAGTCTGACTTTAATTCATTGACAAGTTCTTCTACTTTGCCCGTAGAAATCGGGTCTAGCGCAGAAGTAGGTTCATCCAGCAATAAAACAGAGGGTTTCACGGCAACGCTACGCGCAATACACAGACGCTGTTGCTGACCACCTGAGAGAGACAAACCATTTTGACCTAGCTTGTCTTTTACCTCCGTCCACAACGCTGCTTTGGATAAAGCCCACTCTACCCGCTCGTCCATCTCACTCTCGCTAAGGGTTTCATACAAACGCACGCCAAAAGCAATGTTGTCGTAGATAGTCATAGGAAAAGGCGTAGGTTTTTGGAAAACCATACCAACACGCGCTCTCAAGAGATTCAAGTCTTGGCTTTTGTCTAATATGTTTTGCCCATACAAGTTAATCTCACCTTCAGCACGTTGCCCAGGGTAGAGGCTGTACATGCGATTGAGTGTTCTTAGTAATGTGGACTTACCGCAACCTGATGGGCCAATAAAAGCAGTGACTTTACGCTCAGCAATATTCATGGACACATTTTTAAGTCCTTGAAATTTGCCGTAAAAGAAGTTAAGGTTTTTTATTTCAATGGCATTTTTTTGTTCTGTAATTTGGTTCATTATGATTCCAATATTTCGTGAATAGACAGAAGCGCAAGGTGGATCAATGCACCTTTTCTCTAAAAACAACCCGCGCCAATATGTTCAAAAGTAAAACAGTCATAGTGATCAACAAAGCTCCGGCCCAGGCCAATCGGACCCAGTTGTCATAAGGGCTCATCGCAAATTGAAAAATCACCACTGGTAAGTTAGCCATAGGTGCACCCATATTCGTACTAAAGAATTGATTATTCAAAGCCGTGAAAAGTAATGGTGCTGTTTCTCCACTGATACGCGCAATCGCTAACAAAATACCGGTCATGACACCGCTCTTGGCAGCACGCAAGGTCACCATGGTGGATACTTTCCAACGAGGCGCACCCAACGCAAAAGCCGCTTCGCGCAAGCTACCGGGCACCAAACGCAACATGTTCTCGGTTGTCCGCATCACAACCGGTATAGCGATTAAGGACAATGCCATGCTTCCGGCGTAGCCAGAAAAGTTGCCTACGGTTGATACCGCGATGGCGTAGACAAATAATCCCAAAACAATAGACGGCGCAGACAACATGATGTCGGTCACAAAACGTGTGAGTTCTGCAGTTTTGCTTTCATCTCCAAATTCGGTGAGGTAAATACCAGCCAATACGCCAATTGGCGTAGATACCAACACCGTTAAGGCAACAATCATCAAGCTACCCACAATCGCATTGCGCAAACCACCGCCTTCTGTACCAGGTGCGGGGGTGTCTTGGGTAAATAAATTGAGGTCGACCGCTGCAAATCCATTTGAAAACAGAACGTACAAAATCCAGATCAGAACTGCGAGACCCACAGCCATGGCAGACATGGATAAAGCCAAACCTATACGGCTCGCGATGCGTCTCTTTTTGTATAAATTATTATCAATTTGCATGATGCTCTTTCAAGAACCTTTTGCTTTTTCAGCGCGGTTAATCATTGCTTTTGCAGTTGCTAAAACGACAAAGGTGATAACGAAAAGTAAAAATCCAAGGGCGAACAAAGTGGAGAAATGCAAGCCCTCCGCCTCTCCAAATTCATTTGCTAAGACCGATGCAATAGAAGTGCCAGGGGAGAACAAGGAAGTCGGCATACGGTTCGCATTACCAATCACGAAAGTTACAGCCATGGTTTCACCTAAAGCGCGACCAAGCCCCAACATGACACCGCCGATCACCCCTTTTTGGGTGTAAGGCAACACTACTTTTCTCACAACTTCCCAAGTGGTGCAACCCAAACCATAAGCCGATTCACGAAGAATTGCCGGCGTAATTTCAAATACATCGCGCATGACGGCGGCGACAAAAGGTAACACCATAAATGCCAAGACAATGCCCGCGGCCAAAATACCCATGCCATTGGTTGCCCCACCAAATAGGGAACCTATCAATGGCATGCCCCCAAGTAATGCCTTCACAGGCACTTGAATGAAATCTGCAAATAAAGGGGCAAATACAAATAGCCCAAACATACCGTAGATAATGGAAGGAACGGCTGCCAATAATTCGATAGATGTACCCAAAGGCCTACGTAACCACGTTGGACATGTTTCCGTTAGGAATACCGCAATTCCAAAAGCCAAAGGGACTGCAACCACCATAGCGATAGCAGCGCTGGCTACTGTACCTACAACAGCAATAGCCGCACCGAAATCGTTTTTAATGATGTCCCACTCAACACGCCAAATAAACTGAAGGCCAAATTTATGAAATGTGGGCCAGGCGTTAATGAACAAAGAAATAATGATTCCAAGTAACGCCAATAGCACTAATAAAGAAAAGCTCTGAGTCACCCTAAAAAAGAAAAAGTCCTGTAACCGCTGCTTGTTTGCGATCTTTACCATGTCATCGCTGACAAGCTTTGCAACTTCTGTAAGTGTACTGAGCGAATTCATGACTATCTCCTCGTTAACTGAAAAAATCCGTCGGCACGCATAGGAACCGACGGATCTTCAAGAAACTAACTACATTATTTTTGGATTTGCGAGAAAACGCGGCTGCGAATTTGATCGGTTAACTTGTCTGGCAGTGACACGTAATCAAGATCTTCAGCCATTTTTTTACCATTCTTGAATGACCACTCAAAGAATTTCAATGCTTCTGCAGATGCTACTTTATCAACAGGTTCTTTGTACATCAGAATGAATGATGCTGTGCTGATGGGCCAGCTGTCAGCACCTTTGGCGTTGACCATGGAAATGCCCATTCCTGGAACGCTGAACCAGTCAGCACCGGCAGCAGCAGCCGCGAATGTTTTGTCGTCAGGTGCCACATACTTGCCATCTGCATTGAGCATCTGCATGTAAGTCATATTGTTCTTTTTGACGTAGGCGTATTCAACATAACCAACAGCACCTTTGACGCGGTTGACGTTTGCAGCGACACCCTCGTTACCTTTGCCACCGACAGAAGTTGGCGCAGGCCATTTAACAGCTGCACCTTTACCAACCTTGTCACTGAATTCTTTGCTGATAGCGGATAGGTAGTCGGTGAAGTTGAAAGTAGTGCCCGAGCCATCTGCGCGATGCACTACAGTAATTTCTAAATCAGGTAATTTTTTGCCAGGGTTTAAGGCAACAATCTTGGCGTCATTCCATTTGGTGATGGACCCAATGAACATTTCAGCCAACACGGGGCCGGTAATACGCAGTTCGCCGGGCTTGATACCTTCGACGTTCAAAACAGGGACTGTTCCACCAATGATGGCGGGGAACTGCACCATGCCGTCTTTGTCTAAATCTGCGCCAGAGACTGGCGCATCGGTAGCACCAAATGTCACTGTCTTAGCTTTGATTTGGCGAATACCGCCAGAAGAACCGATCGATTGGTAATTCAAACCATTGCCAGTAGCAGCTTTATAAGCCTCAGCCCACTTGGCATAGATTGGAAAAGGAAAAGTAGCACCTGCTCCTGTGATGTCTGCTGCAGAAGCAGAACCGATTGCTAGAGAAGCAATCGCAGTCATAGCGAGGAATTTCACGAATTTGCGTTTGGTGTTCACATCAGTCCTTAAGTGGTTGACAACAGAAAAGACTGTATGGCGGCAGTGTGACAGAGGCATGACATTAAAAGTGGATATTTATTAATTATTTACGAATAACTAATAATAATAAGTAATCTTTTTATATTAATTCATTGTAATGTCGCAGCAATTCTCCGTGCACCAGATTCGGCTTGGTGTTGGTCGCGTGCCTCTACCATCACGCGCACCAAGGGCTCTGTACCACTGGCGCGAATCAATACACGTCCTGTTTGCCCCAATTCAGCTTCTACTTTTTTTGACTCTTCATGCAGGCGCGGGTTGTCTTGCCATTTTTGGTCAGGACGCAAACGTACATTGATCAATGTTTGCGGAAAGAGCGTAACGTCCGATAACAGCTCGTCCATACTGCGGCCGCTGCGCACGCAGGTTTGCAAAACTTGCAATGCACTTACCAATCCGTCTCCTGTGGTGTGTTTGTCTAATGCCAACAAATGGCCCGAACCTTCGCCGCCCAAAATCCATTGTTGTTTCTCAAGTTCTTCCAGCACATAGCGGTCGCCGACCTTGCTACGCACAAATGCGATACCGCGTTTTTGTAAGGCAAGCTCCACCGCCATATTTGTCATCAAGGTGCCCACCACGCCCTGGATTTTTTCTCCTTGACGTAATCTGTCATCAACCATCAAGTACAACAACTCGTCGCCGTTAAAAAGGCGCCCGCTGACATCGACCAACTGCAATCTATCGGCATCTCCATCTAAGGCGATTCCGTAATCTGCTTTGTTGGCTCTGACTGCTCTGACCAAAGCATCGGGGTGGGTAGCACCTACTTCGTGGTTGATATTCAAACCATCAGGCGCGCAGCCAATAGCAATGACCTCTGCACCTAACTCGTGAAACACTTTAGGTGCAATGTGATAGGCCGCGCCATGGGCAGCATCTACAACGATCTTGAGACCTTTGAGTGTGAGTTCATTAGAGAAAGTGCTTTTACAAAACTCGATATAGCGACCAGCAGCATCGTCAAGCCGTTTGGTTTTTCCTAAATTGGCAGAGTCTGCCCATACGGGAGCCTCATCTAATACGGCTTCGACATCCAATTCCCACGCGTCGCTGAGTTTGGAGCCCTGCGCACTGAAGAACTTGATGCCGTTGTCGTCAAAGGGGTTGTGGCTAGCACTGATAACTACGCCTAAGCTGGCACGTTGTGCACGCGTTAAATAGGCAACGCCTGGGGTTGGTAGAGGTCCTAGCAAAACAACATTGACACCCGCAGAGTTAAAGCCCGACTCCAATGCGGACTCCAACATATAGCCTGAAATGCGCGTGTCTTTACCGATCAACACGGTGGGCTTATCTTCCGTTCTTTTCAGTACGCGGCCAACAGCATGCGCCAAACGCAAAACAAAATCAGCGGTGATAGGCGACTGCCCTACCCGCCCGCGAATGCCGTCAGTTCCAAAATATTTGCGATTCATAGTTTGTCTGCGCTTTCTTGTAGTTTTAGTGACCTTCTGATTGTCGCAAAGTGATTGGCTTTGATGCGTGCCGCCAAACTGCTAGGGCCTGCACTGTCGCCTCTACATCGTGTACACGCAACACCTGCGCGCCGCGCTCAACAGCAAGCAATGCAGCCGCAACACTAGGCACAAGACGCTCACCCACCTCGCAACCAGTCACCGCGCCTAAAGATGACTTACGCGACCACCCCACTAGTAGGGGATAGCCCAAGACAGACAGTTGCTTTTGATGTGCAAGTAATTCGAAATTTTGTGCAACCGTTTTACCGAAACCAACACCAGGGTCTAAGGCAATGCGTTCTTTAGAAACGCCGCGTTCCATTAAAGATTGCGCGCGTTCTTGAAGAAACCCGACAACTGCGGGGATAGCCAAACCTTCCATAGGATGCACCTGCATATCTAGTGGCTGCGCATGCATATGCATCAAACATACGCCACAACCTGCGTGCATAGCAACCACCTCTGATGCGCCTTTTTGCCGCAAAGCCCAAATATCGTTGATGATGTCTGCGCCTGCTTCCAGCACGGCTTGCATCACTTGCGGTTTATAGGTGTCTACCGATATAGGAACATTCAAACGCACAGCCTCTTTCACCACAGGCAAAACTCTTTGCAATTCTTCTTGCAGAGAAACCTGTTGTGCGCCAGGTCTGGTCGACTCACCGCCAATGTCCAAGATATCCGCACCCTGCTTGAGCAACAGTTCGCAATGCTTCAATGCATTGTTCAGATTTTCATGCTGGCTACCGTCAGAGAAAGAATCGGGCGTGACGTTCACGATACCCATCACCTTAGGCGTGGCTAGGTCTATCTCAAAACGGGTGGTTTTCCAAAGCATTTGTCTGTCAACAAAAACGGGGCCTGCGCCCCGTTTATTTGTGTTTCCTGCTGATACGCATCAAGCTGCGTTAGGAGCAGGCTCAATCACAGGTGGTGCACCGCCACTATCAGGACCAGAAGATGGCGCTTTGGGCGTCCAATCTTTGGGTGGACGTGGTTCCTTACCAGCCATGATGTCGTCAATTTGCTCTTTGTCGATGGTTTCCCATTCCAACAAGGCTTTGGCCATGGTGTGCATTTTGTCGGCGTTTTCTTCAATCAATCTTCGCGCTAGGGCGTACTGCATATCGATAATGCGACGCACTTCCATATCAACTTTTTGCATCGTTGCTTCGCTCATGGTGGTGGTCTTGGTGACTGAACGACCCAAGAAAACTTCGCCCTCGTTTTCGGCGTAAACCATGGGCCCTAAGGCATCTGTCATGCCGTAGCGTGTCACCATGTCACGCGCAATGGATGTGGCACGCTCAAAGTCATTGCTAGCACCAGTAGTCATTTGGTTCATGAACACTTCTTCAGCGATACGTCCGCCAAACAACATGCTGATTTGGTTGAGCATGTAGTCGCGGTCATAGCTGTAGCGGTCTTTTTCAGGCAGACTCATCGTCACACCCAAAGCACGACCACGAGGAATGATGGTGACTTTGTGAACGGGGTCGCACTTAGGAAGTAATTTGCCAATCAATGCATGGCCAGACTCGTGATAAGCCGTGTTGCGCCGCTCGTCTTCTGGCATGACCATGCTCTTGCGCTCAGGGCCCATCAGAATTTTGTCTTTGGCCTTTTCGAAGTCGACCATTTCGACCACCCGTGCATTGCGGCGCGCAGCCATCAAAGCGGCTTCATTACACAAGTTCGCCAAATCAGCCCCGCTCATACCGGGAGTACCACGGGCAATGATGGCGGGAGCCACGTCTTGTCCGATGGGCACTTTGCGCATGTGCACATTCAAAATTTGTTCACGGCCGCGAATGTCTGGCAAGGTCACATAGACCTGACGGTCGAAACGACCGGGGCGCAATAAAGCTGAATCCAAAATATCTGGGCGGTTGGTAGCGGCCACCACGATCACGCCCAAGTTGGTTTCAAAACCATCCATCTCGACCAACATTTGGTTCAAGGTTTGTTCGCGCTCATCGTTACCGCCGCCTAAACCAGCACCACGCTGGCGACCAACAGCGTCGATCTCATCGATAAAGATAATGCAAGGCGCATTTTTCTTGGCGTTTTCAAACATGTCGCGGACACGGGCTGCGCCCACGCCGACAAACATTTCAACGAAGTCTGAACCGGAAATGCTGAAGAATGGCACTTTGGCTTCGCCAGCAATGCCTTTGGCCAACAATGTTTTACCGGTGCCGGGAGGTCCTACCAGCAAAAGGCCTCGAGGAATACGGCCACCGAGCTTTTGGAAGCGTTGGGGGTCTTTTAGGAAATCAACAACTTCTTTGACTTCTTCTTTGGCCTCGTCGCAACCTGCGACGTCAGCAAAAGTCACCACGTTATTGTTTTCGTCGAGCATGCGGGCTTTGCTTTTGCCGAAACTAAAGGCACCGCCTTTGCCACCCCCCTGCATTTGGCGCATGAAGTAAACCCAGACGCCTATCAACAACAACATAGGGCCCCAGCTGACCAGCAAGGTCATGAGCAATGAACCTTCTTCGCGGGGTTTGACGTCAAATTTGACGCCGTTACCGATGAGGTCTCCCACCAAGCCACGATCGAGGTAGGTAGCGGTCGTTTTAATTTTGCGATCGTCATTGGTGGTGGCGACGATCTCAGTTCCACCCTGGCCTTCTTGGATAGTGGCAGCTTTGATACGCTTAGCACGTACTTCCTCAAGGAAATCGGAATAGCCCAAATATCCAGAGCTTCCACCAGGGCGTGTTTCAAATTGTTTGAAAACGGTAAACAGCACCAAAGCGATTACCAACCAAACAGCAACTTTTGAGAACCATTGATTATTCAATGTGGGCTCCGAACAAAAAGGGAAAAGAATAAATAGCAGATGGGTGTCATTTTAGGCCTTTCAACCCAGGTAAATTCTTTATTTGCAAAAGAGCCACACAGGTTCAAGGGTTAGCGATATTTCGGTGTTTCAGGCCAATTCCAACTAAAAACGTCTCGCTGGACTTGTCTCGGCTGGCTTTGGGCTTGATAGGTTTGACCAGGTGAAAGCTTTCTTTGAATAATTTCACCAACTGGCTGTAGCCACTGCCATGGAACATTTTGACCACCAAAGCGCCTTCGTCCTTGAGGTGTTTTTGTGAGAATTCCAAGCCCAATTCGACCAAATGGGCGATGCGCGCAGCGTCGGCAGACTCGATTCCAGACAAATTCGGTGCCATATCGGAGACCACCACATCTGCCATACGACCCTGCAAAACAGTTTCCAGTTGAGCCAAAACTGATGGTTCGCGAAAGTCTCCATTGATAAACAAGACACCCTCGACCGGCTCCATGGGCAATATATCGACAGCAATGATGGTGCCGTTCAAAGCGCCTACGGCCGCTCCATCCGGCGACAAACGGCGGCGCACATACTGGCTCCATGCACCGGGAGTGGAACCCAAGTCCACCACCAAATGGCCAGGCTTGATCAAGCACAACTGTTCATCGATTTCTTTGAGTTTGTAGGCGGCGCGCGCCCGGTAGCCGTCTTTTTTGGCCAATTTGACGTAAGGGTCGTTGACATGGTCATTGAGCCACGATTTATTGACCTTTTTACTTTGTGATTTAACTTTCAACGTGACCCTTTTAACGAGGGCGGATAATACCGCCATGCCAGCTTTACAACTCTCGCCTGCACAACGCAAGGCACACCGATCAGACGCCCATCACCTTGACCCCGTGGTCATGATCGGCAACGACGGACTCACACCCGCCATCCTCAAAGAAGCCAATATGGCGCTCGATGCCCACGGCTTGATCAAAATTCGCGTCTTGGGCGACGACCGCCTCAAACGCGAGGAGATGTTCGCGGCGCTGGCCGACCAACTCAACGCTGCGCCCATTCAGCATATCGGCAAACTTTTTGTGCTGTGGCGACCTGTCGCTGAGAAAGCCGATACGCCCAACGAGGACCGCATGCCCGGGCCGCGCGATGTCAAAGTCTTGAAGTACAGCAAACGTGGCGGACAAAGACCTGAGGTGAAAACCTTGCGCGTGTTGGGCAACCAACGCTTAACGTCTGGCGGTCAGATCAAGCGTGCTAAACCGAAAAAGACGTCGATCAAGAAAAGAACGTTAGGCTAAAAATTAGCATTTATTGGGGTCAGATCCCAATTAATGCACTGGTTTAAAACTAAGCCAGAGCATGGCTAAAAGCCAAGCTCTTAGCGGTAATGCACCGCCACCACCTCATAGCTTTTCTCACCACCAGGGGCTACAACGACCGCCACATCCCCCTCCTCTTTGCCAATCAAAGCACGGGCAATGGGACTGCTGATATTGATCAAGCCTAATTTGAGATCGGCTTCGTCTTCACCGACGATTTGGTAAGTCACTTTTTCGCCAGAAGTTTCTTCTTCCAGTTCGACCGTTGCACCAAAAACCACTCTGCCGCCGGCATCGACTTCGGATGGATCAATCACTTGGGCGGCTGAAAGTTTGCCTTCGATCTCTTGGATACGGCCTTCGATAAAGCCTTGGCGGTCTTTGGCTGCATCGTATTCGGCGTTTTCACTCAAGTCCCCTTGGGCGCGTGCTTCGGCAATCGCATTGATCACCGCGGGACGGTCGATGGTCTTGAGTTTGTGTAACTCGTCTTTGAGCTTTTCAGCGCCGCGTTTGGTAATTGGAATAGTCGCCATCAATTTCTTTCTTATGCGCTCAGTTGCGCATGCATGTCTTGAACAGAGATCACCCCTAAATTGTCCATGTACTTCATCCCTTCGACGGCCGCCTCAGCGCCAGCGATGGTCGTGAAAGTCGTGACCCGATTGAGCAATGCGGAAGTGCGAATATAGCGGGAGTCGGCAATCGCATTACGTCGCTCTTCCACCGTATTGATCACCAAAATCACTTCGTTGTTTTTGATCATGTCCACGATGTGTGGGCGACCTTCAGCCACCTTGTTGATCGTGGCGCATGCCACGCCTGCTTCTTGGATGGCTGCGGCCGTGCCCTTGGTTGCGACCAAGTCAAAGCCTTGGGCAGCCAGTTGACGCGCCACCTCGATCACACGGGGTTTGTCATTGTTTTTAACGGACAAAAATACTTTTCCTGTTGGCGAGCCATCTGGCTTTTTAGGACGTGGAAGTTTGGTACCAGCACCCAATTGGCTTTTCACAAAAGCTTCGCCAAAGGTTTTACCAACCCCCATAACCTCGCCGGTGGACTTCATCTCGGGACCCAAGATGGTATCGACACCAGGGAACTTCACAAACGGGAACACGGCCTCTTTGACGCTGAAATAAGGTGGTGTTACCTCGTATTGAATGCCTTGCGATGCCAAACTCTGCCCCGCCATGCAACGCGCCGCCACTTTGGCCAGTTGGATACCGGTTGCTTTGGACACAAAAGGCACGGTGCGAGAAGCGCGCGGATTGACTTCCAGCACATAGACAACATCCTGCCCTTGGTCTTGCTGAATGGCGAACTGCACATTCATCAAACCGACCACGTTCAAAGCCTCTGCCATAGCTGCTGACTGGCGTTTCAACTCCGTCACCGTTTTGGCAGACAGTGAGTGAGGTGGCAA